>NZ_JBHZCN010000053.1:0-63330 GCF_042755465.1 Kitasatospora sp. NPDC059160
GGCCCGGGGTGGTGGTTCACCACCCCGGGCCTCCGGCGTTCCCGTTCCCGGCGCGTCAGCGCTCGTCGGAGCCCAGCCGCAGCGCCCGCATGGTGTCGGCCACCTCGCGGTGCAGCCCGGAGCCGCTGCCGGCGAAGCGGTCGAGCACCCGCTGCTGGACCTCCGGGTCCTTCTCCTGGCTCAGCTTGAACATCACCTCGACCTTGGTCACGGTGAAGTGGATGCCGCCGACCGCGCCGACGATCTGCCGGTGGTACTCCAGCGAGGGGGCGAGCGGCATGCCGTCCCCGAACCGGTCCTCCAGCGTCTGGGCGGTGGTGTGGACGATCGTCAGGGTCTCGTCGTCCGCGGCCAGTTCGATCGTGCCCTCCAGGTGGACGGCCACGTAGTTCCAGGTCGGCGCGACCATCGGGGCGGAGTAGAGGGTCGGGGTGACGTAGCCGTTCGGCCCGTGGAAGACGAGCTTCGCCGGGCCGCCGCCGTCGGCGACGAGCTGCTGCCAGTGCGGGTTCACCCGGGTCATGTGGGTCCACAGGCGCATGCCCTGCAGCGGGTCGCCCGGGGCGGCGTCGGGCGGCACGATCACCGGCACGTGGGTGGCGTTGGGCGTCGGGTTCCCGTTGCCGGTCAGCACGGCGAGCGGGTGCCGCTCGATGACCCGCAGCGGCCAGTCGTCCCCGTCCACCTGGTAGAGCTTCGGCGTGAACACTCGTACTCCTCGGTCTCAGTGTTTCGGCGCTGCCGGATCCGCCCCGGGCGGCCGGCCGACCGGCCCACCCGGTCGGTGCGGGGGCCAGCCGGTCGGTGCGAGGGTCAGCCGGACAGTGCCTTGACGAGCATGTCGCCGATCTCCCCGGCGCGGACGGCGGAGAGGGACAGCAGGGTCTCGGAGAGCCCGTGGCTGTGCTCGCCGAAGCCCTGGACGTAGATGCCGCAGTGCACGCTCTCGTCGGTCACCACCCGGTGCTCCCGGTCGAGCCGCAGCCGGCCCTGGTCGTCCAGCCCGCAGTGCGGCAGCAGGCCGTCCAGGAAGACCGCCGGGTCGGTGCGGGTGTAGCCGGTGGCGCAGACCAGCGCCTCGGCCTCCAGGATGGTGCTGGTGCCGGAGGACAGCGATTCCACGTCGATCCGCAGGCCGTCCGGAGTTTCCGTCACTTCGCTTACCCGGGAGACGTTGTGGAAATTCAGCCGGGGATTTCCGGCCACCTTTTCCAGGTACGCCTGCTGGAACAGCGACTGCAGCAGATCGGCGTCCACCACCGAGTAGTTGGTGCCGGCGTGATATTCGATGAGGCGCTGCCGGACGTCGTCCGGGGCGGTGTGGAAACGGTCCACCGCCTCGGGGTTGAACACCTGGTTGGCGAACGGGCTGTCGTCGGCGACGCTGAACCCGTACCGGGAGTGCACCGAGTGCACCTGCGCCCGCGGGAAGCGCGCGTGCAGGTGCTCGATCGCCTCCGCCGCGCTCTGGCCCGAGCCCAGGACCACGAAGGAGCGCGGGTCCTGCGGTGCGATCCGCTCCACCTCCGGCAGGAACCGGGAGGTGTGCCAGATCCGCGGGGAGTGCGGCAGGTCGGCGGGCAGCTTGGGCTCGATCCCGGCGGCGATCACCAGGTTGCGGGCGCGCTGCACCTGGCGGGTGCCGTCGGCCGCGACGAAGACCACGTCGAGGAACTCGACGCCCTGTTCGCCGGCGACCGGTTCGACCGCCACCACCCGCGAGCCGTAGGAGACGAGGTCCGCGAAGCCCTCCGCGACCCACTCCAGGTAGTCGTGGAACTCCACCCGCAGCGGGTAGAAGGACTTGGTGTTGATGAAGTCCGCCAGCCGGCCCTTGGCCTGCAGGTAGCACAGGAACGAGTACGGACTGGTCGGATTGCGCATGGTCACGAGGTCCTTGAGGTACGAGACCTGCATGGTGGCGCCCTCGATCAGCATGCCCCGGTGCCAGCCGAAGCGCTGCTGCGCCTCGAAGAAGCGCGCGGTGACCGGGGCCCCGTCGGCGATCTCCGAAATGGCGGCCGCGAGGGCCAGGTTCGAGGGACCGAAGCCGATTCCGGCCACGTCGACGATGTCGGTTCCGGCGACCACGCCGGAACGTTGCCGCTCACCCACGGACTTCCCTGCTCTCTCCCTTTTGGGGATGGCCTGTCTGGGTCGACGTCGAGTCCGGTCGACCGATGACGGTGCTCAGGGCAGCACACTGCCGCGACTCCTGATCACTCCATGACAGTAGGAGCTGCCCCACGTGCTGTGCAAGCAAAAGGGGAAAATCCCGATCACCCGTGGTGAGTTGGCGTTGCGGGGGCGGAGAGATCCGGTCCGCTCTTGACGGCGCATCGTCACGCTGAATAGCATCCGAAGCGTTCGAGGTGGGGGCATAGCCGGACCCCAAGTCCACGACTCGGCAAAAGAGTTCGTTACCCACTATCCGAACTCCATTCACTGACTTCTCGTCAAGAACTGACAGGGCAAGGGTTTCGCGCGAAGGGATCCGCGACCGCACCATGTTGGAATCACCGGGCACGACCGAGTCAGTTCCCCAGCAGGGGTGGACCCTTGCGAGCCGCTTCGCCGCCGTCGCGGCGGCCGCGCCGACCGCCACCGCGGTCCGCAGCGAGGCCGGCGACCTCGACTACGGCGCCCTCGACGCCGCCGCCGGGGCGCTCGCCGCCCGGCTGCGCGACCGGGGCGTACGCCGCGGCGACCGGGTCGGCGTCCTGCTGGAGCGCTCGCCCCGGCTGGTCGTCGCCCTGCTCGGCATCCTCAAGGCGGGCGCCGCCTACGTCGCCGTCGACCCGGGTGACCCGTCCGCCCGGCTGCACACCATCCTGGGCGACGCCGAGGTGTCGCTGGTGGTCACCGACGCGGACCGACGGGCGAAGCTCGACGGCGCGTTCGAGCACCTCGACGTGGCCGCCGAACACCTCGACGTGACGGCTGCACCGGCGACGGACGACCCCGGCACCCACAGCGGACAGACCCCCGAGGACCTCGCCTACGTCGCCTACACCTCCGGCTCCACCGGCCGCCCCAAGGGCGTCTGCGTGCCGCACCGCGCCGTGCTGCGCCTGGTGCTGGACGCCGGCTACCTCGACGCCCGGCCCGACGACGTCTTCCTCCAGCTCGCCCCGGTCGCCTTCGACGCCTCCACCCTGGAGATCTGGGGCCCGCTGCTGAACGGCGGCTGCCTGGCGCTCGCCCCGGCCGGCCGGCTCGGCCCGGCGGAGGTGGTCAAGGCCGCCCGGGACACCGGCACCACCGTGCTGTTCCTCACCACCGCCCTGTTCCACCAGGCGGTCGAGGCGGGCCTGACCGACCTGCCCGCCCTGCGCCGGCTGTTCACCGGCGGCGAGGTGCTCTCCGCCGAACACGTCGACCGGGCCGCCGCCGCCCTGCCCGACACCCTCGTCTCGGCCGCCTACGGCCCCACCGAGAACACCACCTTCACCAGCACCCACCCCGTCCGCGCACCGCTCGGCGACCGCGGCGTCCCGATCGGCGGACCGATCGACGGCACCGGCATGGTCGTCCTCGACGAGCGGCTGGACCCGGTGCCCGACGGCACCGTCGGCCGGCTCTTCGTCAACGGCGCCGGCCTCGCCCACGGCTACCTCGGACTGCCCGGCCTCACCGCCGACCGCTTCCTCCCCGACCCGTACGCGAGCGCCCCCGGCACCCGGATGTACGACACCGGCGACCTCGCCCGGCGCGGCCCCGACGGCGCCTACGAGTTCGCCGGCCGGGCCGACGGCCAGCTCAAGGTCAACGGCATCCGGATCGAGTCCGACGACATCGAGGCCCGGCTGCGCCGCCACCCCGACGTCCAGGACGCCGCCGTCGTCCTCCAGGACCACGGCCCCGGCGACCGCCGGCTGGTCGGCTTCTACAGCGGCCCCTACGCCGTCTCCTCGGTGGAACTGCGCCGCACCCTGGCCGAGGAGCTCCCGGCCGGCATGATCCCCACCGCCCTGGTCTGGGTGGACCGGCTGCCGCTCAAGCCCAACGGCAAGGTCGACCGGGACGCCCTGGCCGCCCGGCGCGGCCGGACCCGCCCGGACGGCGACGTGCCCTACCGGGCGCCCGCCGACCCGGTCGAGCACCGGCTCACCGTGCTCTGGCAGGAGGTCCTCGACGTCGAACCGGTCGGCGTCGACGACGACTTCTTCGACCTCGGCGGGCACTCGCTGACCGCCAGCCGGATCACCCGGGAGATCACCGCCGAGTTCGAGGCGGTGATCCGGGCCCGGGCCTTCTACCTCAACCCCACCGTGGCCGGACTGGCGGACCACATCAGGACCCAGCGGCCGGAACTCGCCTCCGACGCCCCGACCGGGGCCGACCGGTGAGGATCACCGGCCCCGGCGACGACGGGCAGCGGGACGGGGCACCGGACCCGGAACTCGTCGACCTGAGCGACCCGCACTTCTACGCCACCGGCGACCCCCACGCGGTCTGGCGCCACTACCGCCACAAGGCCCCCGTCACCCGGCTCACCGTCCCGAGCGGCCGCGGCTACGTCTCCGTCACCGCCCACGCCGAGACCAGCACCGTGCTGCGCGACCACGCGCTCTACACCTCGCGGCGCGGCAACATGCTCTCCGTCCTCGGCGAACAGGACCCGGCGGCCGACCGGATGATGGTCGCCAGCGACCCGCCGATCCACGGCTACCTGCGCCGCCCCGTCGCCCAGGCGCTCTCCGCCCGCGAACTCGCCGCCCGCCGCCCGGCCATCCGCCGGATGGCCCGGCAGCTGCTGGCACCGCTGGCGAGCGGCGAACCCTGGGACCTGGCGGCCGCGATGACCGCCTTCCCGATGATGTTCACCGGCGCCCTGATGGGCCTGCCCGAGGCCGACTGGCCCGAACTGACCAGGCTCACCACCGTCGCGATCGCCCCCGCCGACCCCGCCTCCCGGGACGACTCCGGCGGCCACCAGCTGGTCTCCGCGCACCACGAACTCTTCGACTACTTCGCCGAGGTGGCCGCCGACCGCACCCCGCGCGAGGACCTGGTCGGGCTGCTCCAGCAGCTCACCGTCGGCGACCGCACGATCCGGCTCGACGAGGTCATCTACAACTGCTACAACGTGCTGCTCGGCGCCAACGTCACCGCGCCGCACGTCATCGCGACCACCGTCAACGCCCTGCTGGAGCACCCGGACCAGTACCGGCGGCTGCTCGACGGCGGGGCCACCGTCGCCTCCGCCGTCGAGGAGGGCCTGCGCTGGGCCTCCCCGGCCACCCACGCCATGCGCTACGCCACCGAGGACACCGTCCTCGGCGGCGAACCGGTGCGGGCCGGCGAGGCCGTGGTCGCCTGGCTGGGCTCGGCCAACCGCGACGAGACGGTCTTCGACGACCCGTACGTCTTCGACGTGGCGCGCACCCCCAACCGGCACGTCGCCTTCGGGTTCGGCGCGCACTACTGCGTCGGCGCCCCGCTCGCCCGGATCGCCCTCGGCGAGTTCTTCACCGAGGTCACCGAACTGGTCGAGCGCTTCGAACCGGCCGGCCCGGTCGCCCACCTGGCCTCCAACTTCATCGCCGGGATCAAGCACCTCCCGGTGACCGCCAGGCTGCGCCCCGGCGCCGCCCGGCAGCTCGCCGAGCCCGTCCCGGCGAGCTGATCCACCCCGCACCGTGCCGGAACGAGAGGACCTTCCCGCCGTGATCGAGATGCGCAGTGACACCTTCACACTGCCGACGCCCGAGATGCTCACCGCGATCACCGAGGCGGAGCTCGGCGACGACGTCTACGGCGAGGACCCGACGGTCAACGAGCTCGAACGCCGCACCGCCGAGCTGACCGGCAAGGAGGCCGCCTGCTTCTTCCCGAGCGGCACCATGGCCAACCTCGCCTCGATCATGGCCCACGCCCCGCGCGGCACCAAGGCCGTGGTCGGCGCCGAGAGCGACATCTGGCTGTACGAGGCGGGCGGCGCCGCGGTCTGCGGCGGGGTCGTCTACGAGCCGGTGCCCAACCAGGCCGACGGCACCATCGCGCTGGCGGACCTGGCCGCCGCCTTCCCGAAGGACCCGGGCGACCCGCAGTTCGCGCTGCCCTCGCTGATCTGCCTGGAGAACACCCACAACCGCTGCGGCGGCGTGGTGCTGCCGCTCGACTACCTGGCCGAGGTGCGCCGCTTCGCCGACGAGCGCGGCGTCGCCGTGCACCTGGACGGCGCCCGGGTGGTCAACGCGGCGATCGCCGCCGGGGTGGAGGTCGCGGACATCACCGCGCACGTCGACTCGGTGCAGTTCTGCCTCTCCAAGGGCCTGGGCGCGCCGGTCGGTTCGATGGTGGCCGGCAGCGCGGAGTTCGTGGAGCGGGTCCGCCGGCTGCGCAAGATGCTCGGCGGCGGGATGCGCCAGGTCGGGCTGCTGGCGGCGGCCGCGCTGGTGGCACTGGACACCCGGGGCCGGCTGGCCGAGGACCACGCCAACGCCCGCCGGCTGGCCGAGGGCCTGGCGCTGCTGCCCGGCGTGGAGCTGGACGTGGACACCGTCGAGACCAACATCGTGATCTTCAAGGTCACCGACGAGCGCTTCGACTGGCGCAGCTTCGTCACCTCGGTGGCCCGGCACGGCCTGGCGGTCACCGAGTTCGGCCACGGCCGGATCCGCGCGGTCGTCCACAACGGGGTGAGCGCCGAGGACGTCACCGCCGCCGTCGCCGTGGTGGCCCGGGTCCTCAAGGACGGCCCGACGACCGACTGACCGCGCACGGCCCCGCTGGACGACGATGGCACCGCCCCGGAACGGGGGCGGTGCCATCGTGCGTCGCGGTCCGGTCAGAGCCGGTCAGAGCCGGTCAACCGGTCGTGGGGCGGTGGTCGCGCAGGGCCGCGCCCAACTCGGCCGCCAGCCCGGCCACGTACGGCTCCTGGAGCAGGGTGAGGTGGCCGCCCCGGGCCGGCCGGACGGTGAGGGAGCCGACGAAGGCCGCCCAGCCCTCGGCCGGCGGGACCGGCCAGTGCGACTCCGCCGCCTGGAAGAGCAGCGCCGGGCAGCGCACCGGGCGCGGCCGGTGGGCGACCAGGGCGGCGAGGTTGTGCCGGAGTGTCGCCAGGTGGCTGAGCAGGTCCTCGCGGTCGAGCGTCAGCAGCTCCACCGGCAGGTCCAGTTCGGGCAGCAGGGCCTCGACCTCGGCCGTCCACGGGGTGTCCGGGAAGCCGGGCCCGGCGGCCCGGAGCTTCTCGTCCAGCTCCCGGGCGATCTCGGCGCGCCCCGCCAGGTGCTCCCGGTACTCCGGCGTCGGCAGGCAGCTGTCGAACAGCGTCAGCAGCGCGGTCCGTTCGCCGGACTCCTCGATCAGCCGGGCGACCTCGGCCGCCACCACGCCGCCCATCGACCACCCGGCGAGCAGGTACGGGCCGGCGGGCCGGACGTCGCGGACCGCCCGCCGGAACGCCCGGGCCAGTTCGGGCAGGCCCTCGCCCGCCCGCGGCCGCCCGGCGGCCAGTGCGACGACCGAGACCTCGGGGCCGAGCGCGGCCGCCAGCCGGGCGTAGCCGTGGACGGTGTTGGAGATCTCCGGGAAGCAGAACAGGACGGGTGCCGGGGCCGGGCCCCGGCTCAGCCAGGTGACGGACACCTCGGGACCGTCGGCCCAGCGCTCGGTGCGGCCGCCCGCCGCCGCGGCCCGGGCGGCCGCCGCCGTCCGCGCCACGGTGGGGTTGCGCAGGATGTCGCCCGGGCCGACCGCGAGGTCGAGCCGGCGCAGCCTCCCGGCGATCCGCAGGCTCTTCACCGAGTCCCCGCCGAGGTCGAAGAAGTCGTCGTGGACGCCGACGGCGGCGAGGCCGAGGACCTCCGCCCAGACCGCGGCGACGGACTCCTCGACGGCCGTGCGGGGCGCGGCGTAGTCGGCGGCCAGCTCCGGCCGGGCCCGGCCGGGGGCCGGGAGGGCCCGGCGGTCGGTCTTGCCGTTGGGGGTGAGCGGCAGCCGGTCGAGGGTGACGAAGGCGGCGGGGAGCATGTGGGCGGGCAGGAAGGCGCCCAGGTGCTCGCGGAGCTCGGTGGTGGTGGGGGCCGTCCCGGCCTCGGTGGTCAGGTAGCTGACGAGCTGCCGGTCGCCGGGGTCGTCCTCGCGGACGACGGTGGTGCTGGCGGTGACGGCCGGGTGCTCCTGGAGGCGGGCGTCGATCTCGCCGGGCTCGATCCGGTGGCCGCGGATCTTGACCTGGTCGTCGCTACGGCCGAGGTACTCCAGGTCGCCGTCGGCACGGCGGCGGGCGAGGTCGCCGGTGCGGTAGAGCCGGGCACCCGGGGTGAAGGGGTCGGGGACGAACCGCTCGGCGGTCAGCGCCGGCCGGCCGAGGTAGCCGCGGGCCAGGCCCTCGCCGCCGATGTACAGCTCGCCCGGGACACCGATGGGGACGGGCCGTCCGGCCGGATCGAGGACGTACGCCCGGGTGTTGCCGAGCGGACGGCCGACGGGCGAGCCCGGGTCCGCCGCCAGGATGTCGGCGGGCCGGACGTCCCGCAGGGTGGCGTGCACGGTGACCTCGGTGATGCCGTACATGTTGGCGAGCCGGGTGCGGCCCTCGCCCATGAGCGCGTGCCAGCGGCCCAGTCGCGCGGGCCGGAGCGCCTCTCCGCCGAACACCACCAGGCGCAGTCGCAGCCGGGCGGCGCTCGCCGGGTCGAGCGCCTGCTGGAGCATCGCGAAGGCGGACGGGGTCTGGTTGAGCACCGTCACCTCCTGCCGGGCCAGCAGGTCGAGGAACTCGGCCGGACTGGTGGCGGTCGCCCGGTCGACCACGACCACCCGGCCGCCGGTGGTCAGCGGGCACCACAGCTCCCAGACGGAGAAGTCGAAGGCGAAGGAGTGGAAGGACGTCCAGGTGTCCTGCGGCCCGAAGCCGAACTCCGGGGCGGTCGCGGCGAACAGTCCGAGGACGTTGCGGTGGGTGATCTGGACGCCCTTGGGGGTGCCGGTGGATCCGGAGGTGTGGATCACGTAGGCGAGGTGGTCGGGCCGGGCGACGGGGTCGGGGTCGGTGCCGGGGTGGTCGGTCGTGGCGGGGTCGTCCAGCGCGAGGAGGGTGCCGTCGTACGGGCCCAGGCGGTCCGCGAGGTGGGCGTCGTGGAGTACGACGGCGGTGCCGGTGGAGAGGAGCAGGTGGGTGAGGCGTTCGGTGGGGTGGACCGGGTCCAGCGGGAGGTAGGCGGCGCCGGACTTGAGGACGGCGAGCAGGGCGACGACCAGCTCGGGCCCGCGTTCGGCGCAGACCCCGACGGTGGTGTCCGGCCGGGCGCCGAGGCCCCGGAGGCGGTGGGCGAGCCGGTTGGCCCGCTCGTTGAGCTCGCGGTAGCGCAGCCGCCGGTCGCCGTGCACCAGCGCGACGGCGTCCGGCCGCGCGCGGGCCTGCTCCTCGACCAGCTGGTGGACGGTGCGGCCCTGTGGGCGGGGTGCGGCGGTGTCGTTGCCGTCCCGCAGGAGCCGGTGGCGCTCCTCGGGGCCGAGCAGGTCGAGGTCGTCCAGCCGGGCGTCCGGGGCGGCGACCAGGGCGTCGAGCAGGTTCTCGAAGTGCCTCGCCATCCGTTCGACCGCGGCCCGGTCGAACACGCCGCGGTCGTACGAGAACCGGACCCCCAGCTCCCGGCCCGCGTAGGCGACCAGGGTGAGCGGATAGCCCGTGTTCTCCACGCTGAGGAGGGTCTCGACGGCCAGCTCGTCCGGCCGCCCCGGCTCCGCGGCGGCCGGGTAGTTCTCGAACACCAGGATCGACCGGAACAGCGGCGAGCCCTTCGGCAGCCCGCTCCGGCCCTGGATCTCCGACAGCGCCCCGAACTCGTACTGCCGGTACTCGGCCTGCTGCCGCTGCACCTGGCGCAGCCACGCCGACACCCGTTCCCCGCCGGGCACCCGGAGCCGGACCGGCAGGGTGTTGATGAACATCCCCACCATCGACTCCGCGCCGGCCAGGGTCGGCGGCCGCCCGGCCACGGTGGTGCCGAACAGCACGTCCTCGCCGTTGCCGTACCGGCTGAGCAGCAGCGCCCAGGCGGCCTGCACCAGGACGTTCACCGTCACCCGGCTGCGCTGGGCGAACTCGCGCACCCGCGCGCACCGCGCCTGGTCCAGCATCAGCTCGTGGGCGGCGAAGCCGGTCCGCCCGGTCGGCCCGTCCACCCCGAGCCGGGTCGGCTCCGCGAAGCCCGCCAGGTACGACTGCCAGAACTCCCGGGCCGCCGCCTTCGGTTGGGCGTCCAGCCAGGCGATGTAGCGGGAGTACGGCACGGGCGCGGGGAGCCGGGCCGGTACGCCGCTCAGCGCCGCCCGGTACAGCTCGGCGAACTCCCGCCGGAGCAGCGGGAGGCTCCAGCCGTCGAGCAGCAGGTGGTGGAAGGTCCACAGCAGCCAGTGCCGGCCGGGGGCGACCGCGACCAGGGTCAGCCGGAACAGCGGGGCCGCGGTGAGGTCGAGGCCCGCCGCGCGGTTCTCCCGCAGCAGCCCGTCCAGGCGGGCGCGCTGCTCGGTGTCCGGGTGGGCCCGCCAGTCGAGTTCGGCGAGCGGCAGTTCGACCCGCCGCTGCACGACCTGCAGCGGCTCGGGCAGGTCCTCCCAGAGGAAGACGCTGCGCAGCGCCGTGTGGCGGTCCAGGAGCTGCTGCCAGGCCTGCCGGAACGCCGAGCGGTCCAGCGGTCCCGACAGCTCGTCCACCGTCTGCACCAGGTACGGCTGTTCGCCGCCGGAGTCGTCGACGGAGTGGAAGAGCATCCCGGCCTGGAGCGGGGAGAGCCGGTGGATGTCCTCGACGTTGTGCTGGGTCATCAGGAGAACCTCTTGAGGATGGCGGCCAGATCCGATGCTTCGAGGTCGGCCAGGGGGAAGTCGTGGACGGTGGGGGCGGCGGGGCCGGCGCCCTCGGAGGCGGCGGCGACCAGCGCGGTGAGCGTGCGCTCCATCGCGTCCACCAGGCCCTGGGCGGTCTCCCGGTGGTGGACGGCGGGCGCGTAGCCGATGTCGATCCGCAGCCGCCCGTCGAGCACGCTGCCGGTCACCCGGAGCAGGTGGCCGCGCCGCATCGACGGGTCGAGTTCGCCGGCCCGCAGCAGGTCGGGGTCGGCGTAGCCGCCCAGACCGGGCAGCTCGCGGTCGAACTGGCCGAGGTAGTTGAAGCTGATCTCCGGTGCCGGGCGGCCCAGCGCCTCCCGCGCCCCGGGGGTACCCAGGTGGCGCAGGATCCCGTACCCGACGCCGCGTCGGGGCACCCGGGCGAGCTGGTCGCGGACGGCACCCGCCTGCCGGGCGGGCCCGGCGCCGGGCTCCCGGTGCAGGGCGACGGGGAAGACGCTGGTGAACCAGCCGACCGTGCGGGAGAGGTCGACCTCGGGGAAGAGGTCCTCCCGGCCGTGGCCTTCGAGGTCGACGTGCACGGTGTCGCGGCCGGTCCAGCCGGCCACGGCCTCGGTGAGGGCGGTGAGCAGCACGTCGTTGATCTGGGTGCCGAGGGCGCGGGGCACCTGGCGCAGCAGGGCCTCGGTGGACTCCTCGGTCAGCCGGAGGGTGACGGACTCCTCGGCGGCGACGGTGTTGCCGTCGTCGTCGGTTCGGCCGTCGGCGTCGTCGGCGTCGTCGGCGTCGTCGGCTCGTGCGGTGCGGTCGCGGGGCAGCGGGACGGGCGGCGGGGCGGCGGTCCAGTACGCCAGCTCGTCCGTGGCGGCCGGGGAGAGGGCGTACTCGGTCAGCCTCCGTGACCAGGCGCGGAAGGAGGTCGTCTTGGCGGGCAGCAGCACCTCCCGGCCCGCGGCCAGCGCGGCGTACGCGGTGCCGAGGTCCTCCAGCAGGATCCGCCAGGAGACGCCGTCCACGACCAGGTGGTGGACGACGACCAGCAGCAGCCGGCCGCGGGCCCCGCCGAGGTCGAACAGCGCGCCGCGGGCCAGCGGGCCGTCGGCGATGTCCAGTCCGCGCTGCAGTGCGTCGGCCGACCGCTGGAGCCGGTCGGTCAGTTCGGCGTCCGGGACGGCCGAGAGGTCCACGTCGCTCAGCAGCTGCTCGGGGTCGGCCGGTAGGCCGTGCCGGGCGGGCCCGGCGCCGTCCCGCGGGAAGCGCAGGCGCAGCGCGTCGTGGTGGTCGACCACCGCTGCCAGCGCGGGCCGCAGCAGTTCCGGGGCGAGGCCGGCCACGTCGAGCAGGACCGACTGGTTGAAGTGGTCCGGTCGGACGGGCCGCTGGTCGAACAGCCAGTGCTGGACGGGCGTCAGCGGGACGTCCCCGGCCACCCGGCCCTGCTCGGCGTCGACCGCGCCGGCCTGGTGCTGGTGGGCGGCGATCTCGGCCACCGTCTCGTACTGGAAGATCATCCGGGGGGTCAGCCGCAGACCGAAGCGCTTGGCCTTGGCGATCACCTGCATGCCCAGGATCGAGTCCCCGCCGAGCTCGAAGAAGTTGTCGTGGATGCCGACGGTGGCGAGGCCGAGGACTTCTTCCCAGATCCGGGCGAGGGCTTGTTCGGCGGGGGTGGCGGGTGCGGTGAAAGCGGTGTCGAGGTCGGGGCGGGTGTGGTCGGGGGCGGGCAGGGCGCGGCGGTCGATCTTGCCGTTGGGGGTGAGCGGGAGGCGGTCGAGGGTGAGGAAAGCGGCGGGGAGCATGTAGTCGGGCAGGTGGCGGCGCAGGTGCTCGCGGAGTTCGGTGGTGGTGGGCGGGGTGGGTGAGCTGGTGGTGAGGTAGGCGACGAGCCGCTTGTCCCCGGGGGTGTCCTCGCGGACGACGGTGGTGCCGGCGGTCACGGCCGGATGCTGCTGGAGGCGGGCGTCGATCTCGCCGAGCTCGATCCGGTGGCCGCGGATCTTGACCTGGTCGTCGGTGCGGCCGAGGAAGTCGACGGTGCCGTCGGGGCGGTAGCGGGCGAGGTCGCCGGTGCGGTAGAGCCGGGCGCCTGGGGACGTCGCGTACGGGTCGGGGAGGAAGCGGTCGGCGGTGAGGGCGGGTTGGTGGTGGTAGCCGCGGGCCAGGCCGTCGCCGCCGATGTAGAGCTCGCCGGTGACGCCGATCGGGACGGGGCGTCCGGCCGGGTCGAGGACGTGGATGCGGGTGTTGTCGATCGGCCGCCCGATCGTGACGGTGCTCCCCTGGCGGGTCGACAGCAGGGCGGTGGAGGTGATGGTCGCGCTCTCGCTCGGCCCGTAGACGTTGACCAGGCTCTTGTCCGGGTGCAGCCCCTGGAAGGCGTTGACGTGGGTGGGGGAGAGCGCCTCGCCGCCGACCAGGACGTGGCGGGCCGTGGCGAAGGCCTGCGGAGCGTTGTCCATCAGGGCGTTGAACAGGGCGGTGGTGAGGAGGAGGACGGTGGGCCGGTGGGTGTGGATGTCGTGGGTGGCGGTTTCGGTGGTGGTGCGGCCCGGGGCGGCGACGGTGAGGGTGGCGCCGGTGGTGAGGGGGGTCCAGATCTCGTAGCTGGAGGCGTCGAAGGCGATGGAGTTGAGGTGGAGGAAGACGTCGTCGGGGGTGGTGTCGGTGATGCGGGTGTTGTGGGTGAGGCGTAGGACGGCCTGGTGGGTGATCTGGACGCCCTTGGGGGTGCCGGTGGAGCCGGAAGTGTAGATCACGTAGGCGAGGTTCTGCGGACTGACGGGGTGGCCGGGATCGGTGGCCGGCCGGTCGGCCGTGGCCGGATCGTCCAGCGGGATCAGGGTGCCGCCGAAGGAGGCCGACAGTCCGGCCTGGTGGGGGTGGTGGAGGACGACGGCGGTGCGGGTGGAGGTCAGGAGGTGGGTGAGGCGTTCGGTGGGGTGGGTGGGGTCGAGGGGGAGGTAGGCGGCGCCGGCTTTGAGGACGGCGAGCAGGCCGATGACGAGTTCGGGGCTGCGTTCGGCGCAGATGCCGACGGTGGTGTCGGGGTGGACGCCGGACTCCCCGAGTCGGTGGGCGAGTTGGTTGGCACGCTCGTTGAGTTCGCGGTAGCTGAACCGTCGTTCGCCCTGGACGAGGGCGATGGCGTCGGGGCGTTCGGCGGCGTGCTGTTCGACGAGTTGGTGGACGGTGCGGTCGTGGGGGTAGGGCGCGGTGGTGTCGTTCCAGTCCTGGAGGATGCGGCGGCGCTCGTCCGGGCTGAGGAGGTCGAGGTCGTCGAGGCGGGCGTCGGGGTCGGTGGTGACGGCGGTGAGCAGGTGCTGGAAGTGGGTGGCCAGTCGCTCGATGGTCGCCGCGTCGAACAGGTCGGTGCTGTAGGTGAAGTCGACGGTCAGGCCGGTGTCGGACTCGGTGGCCGTGACCGTGAGGTCGAACTTGGCGACGTCGTCGCCGAGCGGGAGGGTGCGGACGTCCAGGCCGGGGAGCTGCCAGCTGTCGAGGGTGGCGTCCTGGACGGTGAGCATGGTCTGGAAGAGGGGGGTGCGGCTGAGGTCGCGTTGGGGGGCGAGTTCGGCGACCAGGCGTTCGAAGGGGAGGTCCTGGTGGGCGTAGGCGTTGAGGGCGGTGTCGCGGGTCCGGTTGAGGACTTCGCGGAGGGTGGGGTTGCCGGTGAGGTCGGCGCGGAGGACGAGGGTGTTGACGAAGAAGCCGATGAGGTCTTCGGTTTCGGAGCGGTTGCGGTTGGCGACGGGGGTGCCGACGGCGATGTCGTGGTGGCCGGTGTAGGTGCGGAGGAGGATCTGGTAGGTGGCCATCAGGGTCATGAAGGTGGTGACGCCGTGGTCCTGGCCGAGTTTGTGCAGGGCGGTGGCGAGGCCGTCCGGCAGGGTGAGGGTGTGGGTGGCGCCTCGGCTGCTGCGGACGGCGGGGCGGGGGCGGTCGGTGGGCAGCTCCAGCGGCTCCAGCCCGGCGAGTTGCTCCCGCCAGTAGGCCGCCTGTCCCTCCAGTACCTCGCCCTGGAGCCACCGGCGCTGCCAGAGGGCGAAGTCGGCGTACTGAACCGGGAGTTCGGGCAGCCCCTTCGCCCGGTCGGCTCCGTCAGGGCGGTCGGGGCGGTCGGGGCGGTCGGCCAGGAGGGCGCCGTACAGCTCCTCCAGCTCCCGGATGACGATGCGGTAGGACCAGCCGTCGGTGACGATGTGGTGCATCGCTAGCAGGAGCACGTGTTCCTGCGGGGCGAGACGGAACAGGCGCGCGCGGGCGAGCGGACCGTGTTCGAGGTCGAACGGCAGGGCCGCCTCGTCCGCCAGGGCCTGGGCGAGGCGGGCGTCGTCCCAGTCGCCCGCCTCGATGCCGACCAGCGGCAGCTTGCCGGTCCGGTCGATGACCTGGACGGGGGTGGCGTCGGCGCCCAACGGGAAGCGAGTGCGCAGGACTTCGTGCCGGGCGACGAGCTGCCGCAGGGCGGTGCCGAGCGCCGACCGGTCCAGGTCGCCGAGCAGGTGCAGGGCGACGGGGACGGTGTAGGCGTTGCTGTCCGGCTCCATCTGGTCGAGGAACCAGAGGCGTTCCTGGGCGTACGAGAGCGGGATGGCAGCGGGGCGTTCGGCCGCTTCGACGGGCGGTGCGCCGGCGGCCTGCGGTTCGCCTAGGGTGGTGGCGAGTTGGGCGATGGTGGGGGTCTCGAAGAGGGCACGGACGGGGAGTTCGTGGCCGAGTTCGGTGCGCAGGCGGGAGGTGACGCGGGTGGCGAGGAGGGAGTGTCCGCCGAGGTCGAAGAAGTTGTCGTGGATGCCGACGGTGGTGAGGCCGAGGATGTCGGTCCAGATCCGGGCGAGGGCTTGTTCGTTGGGGGTGGTGGGTGCGGTGAAGGCGGTGTCGAGGTCGGGGCGGGTGTGGTCGGGTGCTGGGAGGGCCCGGCGGTCGATCTTGCCGTTGGGGGTGAGCGGGAGGCGGTCGAGGGTGAGGAAGGCGGCGGGGAGCATGTAGTCGGGCAGGTGGCGGCGCAGGTGCTCGCGGAGCTCCGAAGTGCTCGGTGGATTGGTGGAGTTGGTGGTGAGGTAGGCGACGAGTCGTTTGTCGCCGGGGGTGTCCTCGCGGACGACGGTGGTGCTGGCCGTGACGGCGGGGTGCTCCAGCAGCCGGGCGTCGATCTCGCCGGGTTCGATGCGGTGGCCGCGGATCTTGACCTGGTCGTCGGTGCGGCCGAGGAAGTCGAGGGTGCCGTCGGGGCGGTAGCGGGCGAGGTCGCCGGTGCGGTAGAGGCGGGCGCCCGGGGTGAAGGGGTCGGGGACGAACCGGTCGGCGGTGAGCGCCGGTTGGTGGTGGTAGCCACGGGCCAGGCCGTCGCCGCCGAGGTACAGCTCGCCGGTGACGCCGATCGGGACGGGACGCCCGGCCGGGTCGAGGACGTGGATGCGGGTGTTGTCGATCGGCCGCCCGATCGGTACCGGACCCTCCCACGACCCCGGCCGACAGGTGAAGCACGTGGCCATGGTGGTGCTCTCGGTGGGCCCGTAGACGTTGACGACGGCCGAGCCGGGGTGGAGCTCCAGGAACGTTCGAACGTGGGTGGCCGACAGGGCCTCGCCGCCCGTCAGGACGTGCCGGACCCCGGCCAGCGCCTGCGAGGACTCCTCCACCAGGGTGTGGAAGAGGGCGGTGGTGAGGAGGAGGACGGTGGGTCGGTGGGTGTGGATGTCGTGGGTGGCGGTTTCGGTGGTGGTGCGGCCCGGGGCGGCGATGGCGAGGGTGGCGCCGGTGGTGAGGGGGGTCCAGATCTCGTAGCTGGAGGCGTCGAAGGCGATGGAGTTGAGGTGGAGGAAGACGTCGTCGGGGGTGGTGTCGGTGATGCGGGTGTTGTGGGTGAGGCGTAGGACAGCCTGGTGGGTGATCTGGACGCCCTTGGGGGTGCCGGTGGATCCCGAGGTGTGGAGGACGAAGGCGAGACTGCCGGGGTGGGCGACGGGATCGGGATCGGTGGTCGGGTGCCCGGCGGTCGTCGGGTCGTCCAGGGCGAGGAGGGTGCCGCCGAGGGTGGCTGCCAGGACGGCCTGGTGGGGGTGGTGGAGGACGACGGCGGTGCCGGTGGAGGTGAGGAGGTGGGTGAGGCGTTCGGTGGGGTGGGTGGGGTCGAGCGGGAGGTAGGCGGCGCCGGCTTTGAGGACGGCGAGCAGGCCGATGACGAGTTCGGGGCTGCGTTCGGCGCAGATGCCGACGGTGGTGTCGGGGTGGACGCCGGATTCCCGGAGTCGGTGGGCGAGTTGGTTGGCACGCTCGTTGAGCTCGCGGTAGCTGAACAGTCGTTCGCCCTGGACGAGAGCGATGGCCTCCGGCCGCAACCGGGCGTGCTGTTCCACCAGTTGGTGGACGGTGCGGTCGTGGGGGTAGGGCGCGGTGGTGTCGTTCCACTCGTGCAGGATGCGGCGGCGCTCGTCCGGGCTGAGGAGGTCGAGGTCGTCCAACCGCGCGTCGGGGTCGGTGGTGACGGCGGTGAGCAGGTGCTGGAAGTGGGTGGCCAGTCGCTCGATGGTCGACGCGTCGAACAGGTCGGTGCTGTAGGTGAAATCGATCGTCAGCTCGGGGCCGGCCTCGGTCGCGCTGACGGTCAGGTCGAACTTAGCGACCGTGTCGTCCAGGGGAAGCGTCTGGACGTCCAGTCCTGCCAACTGCCAGCAGTGGGAGATGTCCGTGGTCGAGCCGTGGACGGTGAGCATGGTCTGGAAGAGGGGGGTGCGGCTGAGGTCGCGTTGGGGGGCGAGTTCGGAGACCAGGCGTTCGAAGGGGAGGTCCTGGTGGGCGTAGGCGTTGAGGGCGGTGTCGCGGGTCCGGTTGAGGACTTCGCGGAGGGTGGGGTTGCCGGTGAGGTCGGCGCGGAGGACGAGGGTGTTGACGAAGAAGCCGATGAGGTCTTCGGTTTCGGAGCGGTTGCGGTTGGCGACGGGGGTGCCGACGGCGATGTCGTGGTGGCCGGTGTAGGTGCGGAGGAGGATCTGGTAGATGGCCATCAGGGTCATGAAGGTGGTGACGCCGTGGTCCTGGCCGAGTTTGTGCAGGGCGGTGGTGAGGGTGTCGGGCAGGGTGAGGGTGTGGGTGGCGCCTCGGCTGCTGCGGACGGCGGGGCGGGGGCGGTCGGTGGGCAGGTCCAGCGGTTCCAGTTCGGCGAGTTGCTCCCGCCAGTAGGCCGCCTGCCCCTCGACCAGCTCGCCCTGGAGCCAGGAGCGCTCCCAGATCGCGTAGTCGGCGTACTGGAGGGCGGGTTCGGTCAGCCGGCTGGGCCGTCGCTCGCGGAGGGCCGCGTAGAGCTCGTCGAGTTCCCTGGCGACGATGCGGTAGGACCAGCCGTCGGTGACGATGTGGTGCATCGAGAGCAGGAGCACGTGCTGCTGCGGGTCGAGGCGGAACAGGTGCGCGCGGGCGAGCGGCCCGTGCGCGAGGTCGAAGGGCCGGCTCGCTTCCTGGTGCAGTGCTGCCACGAGGTCGACGTCGTCCCAGTCGCCGGCGTCCACCTGGACGAGCGGCAGGGAGCCGGTGGGCTCGATCACCTGGGCGGGTGCCGAGTCCGCTCCCTCGGCGAACCGGGTGCGCAGGATCTCGTGCCGGGCTGCGAGCTGGTGCAGCGCCTGTTCCAGGGCTGCCGGGTCGAGCGCACCGAACAGGTGCAGCGCGACGGGGACGGTGTAGGCGTTGCCGTCGGGGTCCATCCGGTCGAGGAACCAGAGGCGTTCCTGGGCATACGACAGCGGGACGGCGGCCGGTCGTTCCGCGCGGCGGACGGCCGTGGTGTCGACCGCTGCCGACGTGCCGAGGGTGGTGGCGAGTTGGGCGATGGTGGGGGTCTCGAAGAGGGCGCGGACGGGGAGTTCGTGGCCGAGTTCGGTGCGCAGGCGGGAGGTGACGCGGGTGGCGAGGAGGGAGTGTCCGCCGAGGTCGAAGAAGTTGTCGTGGATGCCGACGGTGGTGAGGCCGAGGATGTCGGTCCAGATCCGGGCGAGGGCTTGTTCGGTGGGGGTGGTGGGTGCGGTGAAGGCGGTGTCGAGGTCGGGGCGGGTGTGGTCGGGTGCTGGGAGGGCCCGGCGGTCGATCTTGCCGTTGGGGGTCAACGGCAGTTCGTCGAGGGTGAGGAAGGCGGCGGGGAGCATGTAGTCGGGCAGGTGGCGGCGCAGGTGCTCGCGGAGCTCCGAAGTGCTCAATGGAGTTGGGGAGTTACTGGTCAGGTAGGCGACGAGTCGCTTGTCGCCGGGGGTGTCCTCGCGGACGACGGTGGTGCCGGCGGTGACGGCCGGGTGCTCCAGCAGCCGGGCGTCGATCTCGCCGGGTTCGATGCGGTGGCCGCGGATCTTGACCTGGTCGTCGGTGCGGCCGAGGAAGTCGAGGGTGCCGTCGGGGCGGTAGCGGGCGAGGTCGCCGGTGCGGTAGAGCCGGGTGCCGGGGGTGGTCGCGTACGGGTCGGGGACGAACCGGTCGGCGGTGAGGGCGGGTTGGTGGTGGTAGCCGCGGGCCAGGCCGTCGCCGCCGATGTAGAGCTCGCCGGTGACGCCGATCGGGACGGGACGCCCGGCCCGGTCCAGGACGTACGCCCGGGTGTTGTCGAGCGGTCGTCCGATCGGCACCGGTTCCTCCCACGACCCCGAACGGCAGTCGTAGGAGGTGGCGTTGATCGTCGCCTCGCTCGGACCGTAGAGATTGCGGAACTCCGCGCCGCCGAGGGAGTCCCGGACCTTCCGGGCGACGGTGGCCGGCAGCACCTCGCCGCCGCACAGCACGACGCGCAGGGAGGCGGACAGGCGCTGGACGTCGGGGACTTCGAGGTAGCGCTGGAGCAGGCTCGGGACGAAGTTGAGCACGGTCGTCCCGGTCTCGTGCACCGTGCGGGCGAGCAGCGCCGGATCCCGCTCCGCGCCGGGCGGGGCGATCACCAGGGTCGCCCCGCTGATCAGGGTGGTGACGAACTCCCAGGCCGAGACGTCGAAGGCGAAGGGCGTCTTCAGGAGCACCCGGTCCTCGGCCGACACGGCGAGCGACTCGGCCATGCCCGCGCAGGTGTTGAGCGCGGAGCGGTGGGTGATCTGGACGCCCTTGGGGGTGCCGGTGGATCCGGAGGTGTGGATCACGTAGGCGAGGTTGTCGGGCCGGACGTCGACGGCCGGGTCGGTGGCCGGGCGGGTGGCGGTGGCGGGGTCGCCGAGTGCGATGAGGGTGCCGTCGTACGGGCCCAGGCGGTCCGCGAGGTGGGCGTCGTGGAGGACGACGGCGGTGCGGGCGGTGGCGAGGATCCGGGTGAGGCGTTCGGTGGGGTGGGTGGGGTCGAGCGGGAGGTAGGCGGCGCCGGCCTTGAGGACGGCGAGCAGGCCGATGACGAGTTCGGGGCCGCGCTCGGCGCAGACGCCCACCGCGGAGTCCGTGCGGACCCCGGACTCCCGCAGCCGGTGGGCGAGTCGGTTGGCGCGCTCGTCGAGTTCGCGGTAGCCGATCTCCTGGTCGCCGTGGACGAGGGCGATCGCGTCCGGCCGCACCCGGGCCTGTTCCTGGACCAGCTGGTGCACGGTGCGGTCGTGGGGGTGGGGCGCGGCGGTGTCGTTCCACTCGTGCAGGATGCGGTGGCGTTCCTCGGGGCCCAGGAGGTCGAGGTCGTCCACCCGGGCGTCGGGGTCGGTGGTGAGGACCCGCAGGACGTTCTGGAAGTGGACGGCCAGCCGCTCGATCGTCGCCGGGTCGAACAGCTCGGTGCTGTAGGTGAAGTCGACGGTCAGGCCGGTGTCGGACTCGGTGGCGTTGATCGTGAGGTCGAACTTGGCGGCGGTGTCGTCCAGCGGAAGGGTGCGGACGTCGAGGCCGGGGAGCTGCCAGGTGCCGGTGGCGGCGCTCTGGACGCCGAGCATGGTCTGGAAGAGCGGGGTGCGGCTGAGGTCGCGGTGGGGGGCGAGTTCGGCGACCAGGCGCTCGAAGGGGAGGTCCTGGTGGGCGTGGGCGCCGAGGGTGCTCTCACGGGTCCGGTCCAGGACCTCGCGGACGGTCGGGTTGCCGCTGAGGTCGGTCCGGACCACCACGGTGTTGACGAAGAACCCGACCAGGTCCTCGATCTCGGAGCGGTTGCGGCCGGCGAAGGGGGTGCCCACGGCGATGTCCCGGCGGCCGGTGTAGGCGGCCAGCAGGATCTGGTGGGTGGCCAGCAGAGCGATGTAGGTGGTGGTCCCCGGAGCCCGGGTGAGTGCGTGGAGCGCGGTGGCGAGGTCCTCCGGCAGGGTGATGCTGTGGGAGGCGCCGCGGGTGCCGCGGACGGCGGGGCGGGGGCGGTCGGTGGGCAGGTCCAGTGGCTCCAGCCCGGCCAGCCGGTCACGCCAGTAGGCGAGGTGTTCCGCCGCCGGCTCCCCTTGCCGTCGGCGGCGCTGCCAGATCGCGAAGTCCGCGTACTGCACCGGGAGTTCGGGCAGTGGATCGCCTTCGCCGAGCCGGAAGGCGCCGTACAGCTCCTCCAGTTCCTGGGAGAGGACCCAGGACGACCAGCCGTCGGTGACGATGTGGTGCATGGTCAGCAGCAGCACGTGCTCCTGCGGCCCGCGCCGGAGGAGGGAGGCCCGGGCGAGCGGGCCGCGGGCGAGGTCGAAGGGCCGGTAGGCCTCCCGGTGCAGCGCTTCGGAGAGCCGGGCGTCGTCCCAGCCGGCCGCGTCGACGGGGGTGAGCGGGAGCTCGCCGCGCGGGTCGACGACCTGGACGGGTGCGCCGTCCGGGCCTTCGGTGAACCGGGTGCGCAGGATCTCGTGCCGGTCCACGAGCCGGTCCAGGGCCCGGGCCAGGGCCGCCCGGTCGAGCTCGCCGCGCAGGTGCAGGGCGACGGGGACGGTGTAGGCGGTGTTGCCTGGGTCCATCCGGTCGAGGAACCAGAGGCGTTCCTGGGCGTACGAGAGCGGTGCCGAGCCGGTCCGCTCCTCCCGCCGAACCGTGGAGACGTCCACGTCCACGTCCGCGTCCACGTCCGCGTCCACCACCTCGCTCGCGATGTCCCGGCGGGGCAGGGGGGAGTTCTCATCGTCGAGGAGCATGTCGTGTCCACTTCATGGAGGGTTCTGTGGATGGTCTCGTGATCGGAGGAGCGGGCGGGCGGCGTCGGCCGGTGGCGGCGCGCGGCCCACGCGGTCATGGACTCCGGGCCCGCGCCGTCAGGGCCTCGGGGCCCGCGCGGTGGCGGGCCCCGAGGGCCCCGGCCGTGCCGTGCGGTCAGGAACGGACGTCCAGCGCCGTCGCGTCGTGGTTGAGGAAGAACTCGGGGCGCGGGTTCGCCCACTCCGCCGGAGCGTTGCCCACCGTGTTGTAGCTGATCAGTGCGAGCGTCCGGGGCTGGCCGGACCGGTTGGGCGAGGAGCCGTGCACGATGTTGCTGCTGAACAGCACCACCGTCCCGGCGGGCCCGGTCGCCCGGTGGACGCCGTGCTCCTCGGCGAGTTCCTCGGCCACGGCGGGCGGGATCGAGTGCGACAGGTTGGCGGAGACGATGGCCGACCAGTTGTCGTCCGCACGGCTCGCGCTGTCCGCCCGCTGTTCCTCGGCGGTCTCGTACCTGGTCGCGACGGCGTGGCTGCCGGGGATCAGCTGGAGCGGGCCGTTCTCCTCGGTGACCTCGTCCAGGAAGACGGCCGCGGTGAGCGCGTCGGGTGCGGGCATGCCGTCCTCCCGCTGCCAGAAGGTGAAGTCGCGGTGCCACTCCCAGCGGTCACCGGTGTTGGCGGCCTTCGGGTTGATCTTCCACTGGTAGACGTACATGTCCTCGCCCAGCAGCGTCCGTGCCGCGCGGGGGAGGAGCGTCTCCTCACTGACGGTGCGCCAGGGGGCGTCCTTGCGGTGCAGGCCGTAGACGGCGCGGACGGTGCTGCCGTCCTGCTCGAAGAAGCGCTGCGGGCCGTCCTCGGCGAGGAGGGCGGGGAGCGCCCGGCGGATCTCCTGGAGGAGCTGGTCGGGGATCAGGGCGGGGAGGACGACGAAGCCGTCCCGGCGGTACCGCTCAAGGATTCCGTCGAAGTCGACATCGGGTTCGGTCATGGCACGACACTCCTGCGTCGGTGGGTGGGCGCACGTCGGTGTGCGGGTTCAACACAGTGTCACCGGCCGGTCGCGGCGGCGCTGTCCAGCAGCGCGGCCAGCTCGGCCACCGTGGGGGTCTCGAAGAGCGCGCGGAGCGGCAGTTCGACGCCCAGCTCCGAGCGGATCCGGTTGATCAGCCGGGTGGCCAGCAGCGAGTGCCCGCCGAGGTCGAAGAAGCTCCGGTCGACGTCGATGTCCGGCCTGCGCAGGACCTTGGCGAAGACCGCGCTCAGCCGCCGTTCGGTCTCGCTGGTGAACTCCCGTGGGGCGGAGAGAGGTTCGGCCCCGGGTGCGGGGAGGGCGGCCCGGTCGAGCTTGCCGTTCGGGGTCAGCGGCAGCCGGTCGAGCCACACGTAGGACGCGGGCAGCATGAAGGAGGGCAGTGTGCGGGACAGGTGCTGTCGCAGCTCCGCCGGAGTCGGGGCGGGGTCGGCGGCGGGGTCGGCGGCGGGGCCGACAGCGCGATCGGGGGCGGCCGGGGCCGGGACGAGGTAGCCGACCAGGGTCTTCCCGCCGGGCCGGTCCTCCCGCGCCAGCACCGCCGCCCGGGCCACGGCCGGGTGCCGGGTCAGGGCCTCCTCGATCTCCCCGGGCTCCACCCGGAAGCCCCGGATCTTGACCTGGTGGTCCGCCCGGCCGAGGAAGGCCAGGGTTCCGTCGGGCAGCCACTGGGCCAGGTCGCCGGTGCGGTACATCCGCGAACCGGGCGGCCCGAACGGGTCGGGCAGGAAGCGCTCCGCCGTCCGGTCGGGCCGGCCCGCGTAGCCCCGGGCGACGCCGGCTCCGGCCAGGTGGACTTCTCCGACCACGCCGTACGGGACCAGGCGCAGGCCCGGATCCAGCAGGTACACCCGGGTGTTGGCGATCGGGCCGCCGATCGGGGCGGTGGCCGGCCAGCCGGTGCTGTCCGGCGCCGTGCTGTACGCGGTGACGGCGTGGGTCTCGGCCGGCCCGTAGACGTTGTGCAGCCGCCGGCCGGTGTCGGGGTGGTGGAAGGCGCGGGTCCGGGCGCTGGTGGTCAGCGCCTCGCCGCCCTGGTAGACGGTGCGCAGCGGGGTGAGGGCCCGTCCGTGCTCCTCGGCCGCCTCGTACAGGGCCTCGATCACCGAGGTGGGTGCGAACAGCTCGTCGACCTCGTACCGCTCGATCCACGCGGCCAGGTCCTCCGGGCTGCGGCGGATCGCGTCGGTGGGGACGACCAGGGTCTTGCCCGTCACCAGGGTGGTGAGGATCTCCTGGACGGACGCGTCGAAGCCGATCGCGCAGAACTGGGCGGTCCTGGTGCCGGGGCCGCCGGGGAAGGCGGCGCGGTGCCAGGCCAGCAGGTTGAGCAGGCCGGCGGCGGGCATCAGGACGCCCTTGGGGGTGCCGGTCGAGCCCGAGGTGTAGATCAGGTAGGCGGACTGCTGCGGGTGCAGCGGGGCGGTGCGGTCGCGGTCCTCGGGGTCGCGGTCCGGTCGCTGCGCGAGTTCCGCGGCGGTGTCGGCGGTGTCCGTCCGCAGCTGGGGGACGCCGTTCGGCAGGGCCGGCGCGGTGTCGGCGTGGGTGAGGGCGAGGACGGGGCGCGCGTCGCCGAGCAGGTGGACGATCCGCTCGGGCGGGTAGTCCGGGTCGACCGGCAGGTAGACCGCCCCGGTCTTGAGCACCGCCAGCAGGCCGACGAACATGTCCGGGGAGCGCGGCAGCAGCAGCGCGACCACCCGTTCCGGCCCGGCGCCCCGGGCGATCAGCGCGTGGGCGAGCCGGTTGGCACGGCGGTTCAGCTCCGCGTAGCCGAGTGCCTCGCCCTCGTACAGCAGCGCCGCGGCGGCCGGGGTGCGGGCGGCCTGGTCCTGGAAGAGCTCGGGGACGGTACGCGGGGGCGGCGCGAGCTGCTCGCCGGTGCCGGTGGCCAGCAGCAGGGCGCGCTCCGCCGCGGAGACCGTGGGGAGGTCGGCGACGGGCCGGTCCGGGTCGGCCACGGCGGCGGTCAGCACCTCCAGGTAGTGCTCCGCCAGTCGCCGGACCCGGTCGCGGTCGAAGAGCTCGGTGGCGTAGACGAAGCGGCAGACCAGGCCGGTCGGGCGCCGCTCGACCTGGACCTCCAGGTCGAAGCGGGTGCTGCACCCGGCGATCTCGACGAACCCGGTGCTCAGGGCCGTTCCGGGCGCTCCGGGGGCGGGGGAGTCGTGGAGGTCCGTGTAGGTGCAGAGGACCTGGAAGGGCGCGGCGCCGGTCCGCTCCCGCCCAGCGGCGACGGCCTCGACCACCTGGGCGAAGGGGACGGCCTCGTGGTCCTGCGCCGCTGCCACCGTGCTGCGGGTGCGGCGCAGCAGCTCCCGGACGTCGGGGGAGCCGGCCAGGCTGGTGCGCAGGGCCACCGTGTTGGCGAAGAAGCCCACGACGCCGTGGAACTCGGGCTGCCGCCGGTTGGCGACCGGCGTGCCGACCACCAGGTCCGTGCCGCCGGTGCGGTGCGACAGCACGACGTTCAGGACGGCCGCCGCCAGCATGAAGGGGGTGACTCCCTCGGCCCGGCAGAGCTCGCCGACGCGGGCGGTGAGCGGTGGCGGCAGTTCGAGCAGGACGGCGTCGCCCGCGAAGCTCGGCCGCGCGGGCCGGGGGCGGTCGGTGGGCAGGTCGAGCCCGGGGAGCGGGCCGCGCAGCTGCTCCTGCCAGTACCGCAGGCCGTCCCGGAACCCGCCCTCGTCGACGGCCGCGCGTTCCCGGCGCGCGTGGTCGGCGAAGGTGGCGGTCAGCGGCGGGAGTTCGGCGGCGGAGCCGGTGGTCAGGCCGTCGTAGCGCGTCCACAGTTCGGCGAGGAGGACCCGCTCGGACCAGCCGTCGATCACGCTGTGGTGGACGTTCAGCAGGAGGACGTGCCGCTCGGGTTCCGTGCGCAGGAGCGCGGCCCGGACCAGGAGTTCGCCGTCGAGGGTGAAGGGCCGACGGGCCTCGGCGGTCAGCAGGCGGTCGAGCTCGGCCGCCCGGGCGGCCGGGTCGGCGCCCTCGACGGTGCGGTACGGGACGTCGAACTCCGCTGCGGAGACGGTCTCCTGGACGAGCTCCCGGCCGTCGAAGGTGAAGCGGGTCCGCAGCGCCTCGTGTCGGCGGACCAGGTCGCGGACGGCGGTGGTGAGGGCCTCGGGCCGGAGCGGGCCGTCGATCCGGACGGCGATCGGGACGTTGTAGGCCGCGTTGCCGCCGTGCAACCGGTCGAGGAACCACAGGCGTTGCTGGGCACTCGACGCGGGAATCGGTCCGGTGGCCGGAAGGTGTTCGACCGTCGGTTTTCCCGTCGTGGTCCTACGGTTTTCGCGTAGGCGTCGAAGGAGTTCGTTCTCGGAATTCACGCCGCACCCCCGTGTCGACGGCACTGTGTCAATCGACGTGCCCGGCCTCATGGTTGTGGAAGTTCGTAGGGGGCCGGGAGATTGTGTCCGCGACGGCCCCGTTGTCGATCAATCGTCGAGTCTGCCAGGAACCGGGGAGGTTCGGTAGCCCGAGTTTTCCCCGAACGGTATTGCCCCGTCGGGAAAATCGCCGGAATCGCGCCGTACCGGCGCAGGGGCCGACGAGAGGTGAGATATTGTCATGAACTGGACATCAGGGCGGGATGATCGCCCGTGGATCTTGTTCCCGGGGCCCGCCCCGTTGCAGGATCGCTCTGTCGACGCAGTCCGCACCGTACCCGACGATGGGGGATCCATGCTCTCCGCAGACGACGCGCCGACGCTCCACCGGATGGTGGAGGCCCAGGTCGGCCGCACCCCGGACGCGCTCGCGGTGGTCAGCGGGCCGGACCGGACGACCTACCGGCAGCTGAACGCGCGGGCCGACCGGCTGGCCCGGGCCCTGCGGGCCCGCGGCGTCACCCCCGGCAGCCACGTCGCGGTGGCCGTCGAACGCGGCACCGGCCTGGTTGCGGCGCTGCTGGCGGTGCTCAAGGCGGGCGCCGCCTACCTGCCGCTCGACCCCTCGTACCCGGACGGGCGGCTGCGCTTCATGGTCGAGGACGCCGAAGCCGCCGTTCTGGTGACCGACCGTCACCACAGCGGCCGGGCCTGGGCCGAGGGCCTCCCGGAACTCCTGCTGGAGGACCTGGACGGGCCGCAGCACACCGATGACCCGGACGGGCCGGACGCTCCGGACGAGCAGGCCCGCCTCGACGGCCTCGCCGGACCCGACGACCTCGCCTACCTGATCTACACCTCGGGCTCCACCGGCCTGCCCAAGGGCGTGATGGTCCGGCACGCCGGCGTGGTGAACTTCCTGGCCGACATGGTCGAGCGGTTCGCGCTGGGCCCCGAGGACCGGTTCTTCGCGATCACCACCGTCTCCTTCGACATCGCCGTGCTGGAGATCTTCGGGCCGCTGGTCAGCGGTGGCACCGTGGTGCTGGCCGGGCGTGAACTGGTGCACGACCCGCGGCGGCTGGCCGAGGCGGTGCGGGGCTCGGCGGCGACCCTGCTGCAGTCCACGCCCTCGCTGCTGCGCCTGCTCGTCCCCGAGCTCCGGGAGCGGGTGCCGGGCCTGCGGGTCGTCGTCGGCGGCGAGGCGCTGACCGCCGAACTGGCCGGGGCGCTGGCCGGCGTGGCGTCCGCCGTCACCAACGTCTACGGGCCCACCGAGACGACCGTCTGGGCCACGGCCTGGGAGGTCGACCCCGGCGGCGGCCGGGTGTCGATCGGCCGCCCGATCCGCGGCACCGACGTGCTGGTGGTGGACGAGGCGGGTGCCGCCGTCCCCGACGGCACCCCGGGCGAGCTGTGGATCGGCGGGGCCGGGGTCGCCCGCGGCTACTGGCGGCGGCCCGGGCTGACCGCCGAGCGGTTCGTGCCGCACCCCGGCGCGCCGCGGGCGGGTTCCCCGCAGCCCGGCTCGCCTCAGCCCGGCTCGCCGCAGGACGGCTCCCCGGAGGCGTCCGCCCGGGCCTACCGCACCGGCGACCTGGTGCGCCGCCGCCCGGACGGCTGCCTGGACTTCCTCGGGCGGATCGACCACGAGGTCAAGCTGCGCGGCATGCGGATCGACCTCGGCGAGGTCGAGGCGGTGCTCGGCGCCCACCCGGAGGCCTTCGCCGTCGCCGTGCTGGCCCGCGAGGACCTCCCGGGCGGCACCGTCCTGGTGGCGTACGGGGTCTGGCGCAGCGGCCGGGCGCCCGAGGTCGCCGCGCTGCGGGACTGGTGCCGCCGCAGCCTGCCGGAGCACATGGTCCCCGGCCGCTTCGTGGCCCTGGACGAACTGCCGCTGACCCCGAACGGCAAGGTCGACCGGCGGGCCCTGCCCCGCCCCGACGAGGGCCGCCCGGACCTCGGCACGCCGTACGCGGCGCCGCGGGACGAGATCGAGGGCATCATCGCCGAGGTCTGGGCCGAGGCGCTCGGGATCCAACCGGTGGGCGTGCGGGACGACTTCTTCGAGCTGGGCGGCCACTCCCTGCTGGCGGCCGGGATCGTGGACCGGATCGAGGCCCTCACCGGACTGCGCCTCAGTGCCGAGGCGCTCTACGAACGTCCCACGGTCGAGCGGTTCACGGCCCACCTGCGGGAGGCCTTCGAGGCCGGGGTGTCGTGACCGGGGCGTCGAGGCCGGGGCGTCGTGACGCCGGAGGCCGACGACCACCCGGGTCGTCGGCCTCCCGCGTCCGCGGCTCGCGGCCCGCGGGTCACACCTTCTTGAGCACCTGCGCCACGAAGGCGTCGAGGTTGGTCATCGTGCGGGCGATCTGCTCCTCCAGCGAGAGCGACTCCTCGGGGCGGCTGACCGAGGCCGACCTGCGCTTGCCGCGCACGTACAGCGAACAGGCCAGGTCGGCGCAGATGTACGTGCCGACGGTGTTCCCCTCGCGCCCGGCCGGGCCGGCCAGCCGGGCGGAGAGCAGGGCGACCCCGCTGCCGCCGTGGATGGTGATGCACAGCGAGCAGACGTTGGTCTTCGTCAGGCTGCGCCGGACGTTCGGCGACCGCAGGGTGATCCCCACCAGGCCGTCGCCCCGCTCCACCACCAGGTAGCCGCGGTCGGGCGCGCCCGGATCCCGCCATCCCAGGAAGTCCAGGTCGTCCCAGGGGAGTTCGGAGAGGTTGCGGGGAAGGCTGAGCCTGCGCGCCTCTCCCTTGGTGCAGTTGACGAAGGATTCACGGACTTCGTTGTCGTCGAGTGCGCGCATTTGGCAGATCCTAGCAGTGGGTTTGTGCGACACGGTCGGGAATATGACGGGTCGTTCATTCAGGAAAGGACGGAAGGGGCCTCGGTGGCAAGGGAATTCCGCGCCACCAGGGCGTCCCGGTCGACTTTTCCGCCGGGGGTCAGCGGGATCTCCGGGAGGACGGTCAGGAGGGTCGGCACCATGAACTCGGGCAACCGGGCGACCAGATGGGCGCGGAGCTCCTCGGCCCGCTCCGCGCGGCCGGTGCGCAGCACCACGCAGGCGGCCAGCCGGTCCCCCGGGGCGCCCGGTTCGGCGGGCTGGACGAAGACGGCCGCCTGGGCCACCGCCGGGTGGCCGAGCAGCGCGGCCTCCACCTCGGCGGGTTCGATCCGGAACCCCTTGACCTTCACCTGGCGGTCGGCCCGGCCGAGGTAGCACAGCCCGCCGTCCGCGGTGCGCCGCACCAGGTCGCCGGTCCGGTACATCCGGGCCCCGGGCGGGCCGTCCGGGCAGGGCAGGAAGCGCTCGGCGGTCAGATCCGGCCGTCCGAGGTAGCCGCGGGCCAGCGCGGCGCCGGACACGTACAGTTCGCCCTCGGCCTCCGGCCCGTCGACCGGCCGCAGCCGTGCGTCCAGGACGTGGAGCCCGACGCCGTCGATGGCGGTGCCGATCGGGACGGGACCGGGCGGCAGCTCCGCGCCCGGTTCGATCCGGTACTCCGTGCAGCCGACGGTGGCCTCGGTCGGCCCGTACTCGTTGACCACGGTGGCCTCCGGGTGCCGGGCCCGCCAGCCGGCGAGCGCGGCACCGAGCAACTGCTCACCGCCGAGGACCAGTTCACGGCGGGGGGAGAACTCCGCCGGGAGCAGGTCGAGGAGCGGCAGGTGCCCCGGGGTCGCCTTGAGGAAGGTGCACGGGTGCTCGCGCAGTGCGGCCCGGCCGCCGCCGCGGCCGCCCGCCAGGTGCACCGCGCCGCCCGCCAGCAGGGGGGCGAACAGGCCGGTCACGGTCAGGTCGAAGGCGACCGAGGACTGGACCAGCGCCACCCCGCCCGTGCTGGGGTAGGAACGCGCCGCCCAGGTCAGGTAGTTGACCACCGAGGCGTGGCACAGCACGACGCCCTTGGGCCGGCCGGTGGAGCCGGAGGTGTAGATGACGTACGCCGGGTGCTGGGGCCGCAGCCGCCGCAGGCGTTCGGCGTCCCGCACCGGGGCGGCGCTGCGGCCGGCCAGGGCGAGACCGGTCGCGGCGGAATCCAGTAGCAGCACCGGGGCTGGGGTGCGGGGCAGCGCCCCGGTGGTCGGGGCGACCGTGAGCAGCAGCGCCGGTTCGGCGTCCCGGAGCACCTGGTCGAGGCGTTCCGCCGGGTACCCCGGGTCCACCGGGACGTAGGCGGCGCCGGCCTTGAGCACCCCGAGGAGGGCCACCAGCAGCGTGACCGACCGTTCCAGGGCCACCGCCACCAGGTGCTCCGGGCCGATCCCGCGCGCGATCAGCTCGCGGGCCAGCCGGTTGGCGCGCTCGTCCAGTTCCCGGTGGCTCAGCCGTTCGGCGCCGCACAGCACGGCCGTCGCGTCCGGGCAGCGCGCCATCCGGCGGGCCAGCAGCCCGGTGAGGGTGGACCCGTCGGTCCCGTCCGGGGCCGAGCCGTCCGGTGTGGCGTCAGCGCGCATGCGGCTGTCCTTCCCCGGCGCCGGGTGCGGCCGGTACGGCGGTGAACTCCGGTACGGCGGTGAACTCCGGTACGGCGGTGGGCTCCGGTGCGGCGGCGAACTCCTCGGGCCCGAGCGTGCGGTGCACCGACACGGTGCCGCCGACGGACCGGCAGGCGGCCCGGGCGTGCTCGACCTTCGCGGCCAGCTCCGGGTCGCCGGCGGGCAGCAGGACGCCCAGGTTGGTGCCGCTGTGCGCGCGGACCAGCCCGAGGCCGTCGAGCTCCGCGCAGAGCGCGCGCAGCTCCCCGGAGCCGCGGTGCGGCCGCCGCCGCAGGCTCAGTTCGGTGCTGCGGGTGGCGATCCGGCCGACCTCGGCGAGGTCCCCGGTGCGCACCGCCGTGCCCAGCGCGGTCAGCAGCCGGCCGTACTCCCGGCGTTCCTCGTCGGTGTAGTCCTTGGGGATCCGGTTGAAGCCGACGGTGTCGACCCGGCCGCCCTCGTCGTGGGCGAGGACGGTCATCGACGGCAGGTAGCCGAGCCGCTCGCGCAGCCGGACGTCCCGGTGCAGGAAGGAGACGATGCCGTCGTACATCACGCCGTCGGTCGGTTCGATCCGCCGCAGCAGGGCCTCGACCGCGGTCGGCGGCAGGGGTGTGCGCAGCGCCGCCGCGACGGCCCGGGCGGTGGCCACCAGGTCGGCGGAGGAGCTGGCCAGCCCCTTGCCCTCGGGCAGTTCACCGGTCAGGTCCAGTTCGCCGCCGCCGGGCCGCCCGGTCAGCTCCAGCAGCAGCCCGGCCAGCCGCCGGGACTTGGCCTTGTGGGCGGGCCGGACGGAGACCGCGGGCTCCTGCGGGTCGTAGCGGAAGGTCGCGGTGCTCCATCCGGCGATCGGGAGGGTGACCAGGAACTCCGGGCCGTCGTCGGGCAGTGCGCCCTGCAGCAGTTCGCCGAAGGTGCCGAAGGCCCGGCCGGTGCCCGCGCTGCGGCCGGTGCCCGTGCCGCGGCCGGGGCCCTCCCGCAGCGCGGTGGCGGCGGGCAGCTCGGTGGGGCTAGTCAACCGGGACCCCCTCGACGGGGTCGGCCTGGGCCGACCCGTGGTCCGCGGTCGGCGCCGGGTCGGCGGCCGCCCCGGGGATCTCGGTCACCCGCCGGACCGGTGACAGGGCGATGATCACGGCGGCCACCAGGAGGCCCACCGAGGCGAACACCAGGGCCGGGGAGACGCCGATCCGGTCGCCGAGGAAGCCGCCGAAGACGGCTCCCAGCGGGGCGCCGCCCATGACGACCATCCGCACCACGGCGGTCATCCGGCCCTGGAGTTCGTCCGGGGTGATGGAGGTGCGGTAGGCGCGCAGGTTGATGTTGCAGACGATCACCATCGCGGAGTTCACCACGTGCATCACCAGCAGCAGCACGATCGCCGCCGCCTCCGGCACCACGGTGGCCAGCGGGGTCAGCAGCGAGGCCAGGCCGATCGCGGTCGAGGTGAACACCAGCAGCCGGCCCAGCGGCATCCGTCGGCTCATCGGCCCCGCCAGTACCGCCCCGATCAGGGCGCCCGCGCCCGAGGAGGCCAGGATGACGCCGACGAAGGTCGGGGCGAGGTCCAGGTTGCGGGTCACGAAGGCGAGGAAGAGCGGTTCGCAGGCCAGCGCGAAGAAGTTGGCGACCAGGGTGGCGAGCACCAGGACCCGCAGCAGCGGGTTGCCCAGGACGAAGCGGGCGCCCTCGGCCGCGTCCTTCCAGACCGAGCCGGGCCCGCCGGTGCTCTCCGGGGCAGGCTCGCGCCGCCGGATCCGCGAGGTGAACAGGGCGGAGACCACGAAGGTGGCGGCGTTGAGGGCCATCGCGACCGGGCCGGTCAGGGCCTGGACGATCACCCCGCCGAGCGAGTGGCCGCCGATGTTGGAGACCGAACTGCTCAGCTCCAGCTTGCTGTTGCCCTCGATCAGGTCGTCGCGCTCGACCAGGGCCGGCAGCAGGGAGGCGTTGCCGATGTCCGCCACCACGCTGCACAGGCCGACCAGCAGGACGACGCCGACCAGCAGCGGCACCGTCAGGGCGTCCAGCCACCAGGCGCACGGGACCAGCATCATCGTGGCCCCGCGCAGGAGGTCGGCCCCGATGATGATGGGGCGCTTGGGCTTGCGGTCCACCCAGACTCCGACGAACAGGCTCACCAGCAGGTAGGGCAGGTAGCTCGCGGCGCTGAGCACGCCCAGCTCGGAGATCGAGGCCGAGAGCGTGACCGAGGCGATCAGCGGGACGGCCACGGCCGTCATGTTGGAGCCGAGCATCGACGCGGACTGGCCGAGCCACAGGTTGCGGAAGTCGGTGTTGCGGCGCAGCACGCCGATCTGCTTGCCGGACGTCACAGTGCCAGTCCCTCGGTGAATCGTGCCATCAGTTCCGCCGGGGCCTTGAGGAAGGCGTGGTGCTCGCCGGCCAGCACCACCGGGTGGTAGCGGCCGGGGGCCGCGTACTCCCGCCAGCCGTCCATCTGGTCGGGCCGGATCTCCACGTCCCCGCTCCAGCCGATCGCGTGCACCGCCGCCTCCAGGACGACCGGGGCGTCCAGCCGGTAGTTCCGGTTGCCCGCCACGTCCTGCTCCAGGACGTCCAGCGCGAGGTCGAGGGCCGACGGCTGGACCCGGCCGCCCATCGACACCGTCAACCGCGCCAGTTCCTCGCGCAGTTCGTCCCGGACCAGGCCGAGGAAGCGCCCGTACGGCCCCTGGTGCGGCGCGACCTGGGAGGAGACGAACACCGCGGTGGGCGCCGGCCGGCCGGTCCGTTGCAGGTGCAGCGCGGTGGCGAACGCGGCCAGCGCCCCGCCGCAGTGCCCGAACACGCCGAACGGACGGTCCAGGTAGGGCGCGAGCGCCTCGGCGGCCTGCTCGGCCAGCGACTCGTACGAGCCGTGGTGCGGCTCCCGCATCCGGTTCTCCCGCGCGGGCAGCTGCACCGCGCAGAGCTCGACGCCTCCGGTCCGCCGCGGCCACCCGTTGTACATGGACGCGCCGCACCCGGAGTACGGGAAGCAGAACAGCCGGGCCGCCGCGTCCGGCGACGGCCGGCGCAGCAGCCACCTCCCGGGCTTGCTGACCGTCGTCATACAGCACCTCACCTCTGGAGTCTCTCGTGCGCTCAGCGCAGCTTGGCGGTCACCGGCAGGCTCTTGATCCCGGCGACGAAGTTCGACCGCAGGTGCTCGACCGGGCCGGCGAGCTCGAACTCCCCGACGAGCCGCACCACTTCGGCGAAGAAGAGCCGTAGCGCGATCCTGGCCAGCGGGGCGCCGATGCAGTAGTGGGGGCCGAAGCCGAAGGCCAGGTGGCGGTTGGGGGAGCGGGACACGTCGAAGGCGAAGGGGTCGGCGAAGACCCGCTCGTCCCGGTTGGCGGAGCCGAGCCAGGCCACCACCGCCTCCCCGGCCCGGACCGGGACGCCGCTCAGCTCGGTGTCGACCACGCTGTAGCGCATGAAGTGGTTGGCGGGGGAGGACCAGCGCAGGCCCTCCTCCACGGCGTCCTCGACGGTGGCGGTGCCGTCCCCGAGCCGGCGGTACTGCTCCGGGTGCTCGGTGAAGGCCAGGACGGTCGCGGCCATCGCGTGCGGCGTGGTGACGTTGGCGCCCAGCAGCAGGCTGTAGCAGTTGTAGACGAGCTCCTCGCGGCGCATGGTGCGGTCCCCGACCGGCATGCTCCGCAGGAAGCCGACCAGGTCGTCCCGGGGTCCGCGGGAGCGGGCCTGCTCGGCGAAGTACGCGAACAGCTCGTGGTGCGCGCGGACCAGCTTGGCGCCCCCGCCGACCTGGTGGAAGGCGGCGTCCTCCGGGGCGACGGCCATGGTGGTGAGCCGGGCCAGGTACTCCCAGTCCTGCTCCGGCAGGCCCATCAGGGCGCCGGTGAAGGCCATCGGGAAGCCGGTGGCGGCCGCCGCGAGGTCCAGCGGGCCGCCGTCGGCGAGCGGTTGGAGCAGGGTGCGCACCAGGCGGCGGATCGCCTCCTGGTGGGGGCGCAGCCGGGCGAAGGAGAGCACCCGGGCCATCGGCTCGCGCAGGGCGCCGTGCACCGGCGGGTCGCAGGCGGCCATCATCTTGTCGCCCGCCGGGTCGCGTTCGCCGAGGATCGACAGCATGGTGCCCCGGCGGGAGGTGAAGCGGGTGTGGTCGCGCAGGACGGCGCTGACGTCGGCGTGCCGGGTCACCGAGAGGAAGGACCGGCCGTCCGGGAGGGTCCGGCGGTGCACCGGTGCCTCCCGGCGCATGACCGTCCAGACCGGGTGCGGATCGCCCTCGGCGTAGAAGGCCGGGTCGCCGAGGTCCACCGAGTCCGGGTCGATCCGCTCCGGGCGGGGCTGCGCGGTGATCCTCATCGGCCGGCTCCGTCGTGCTCGCGCAGCACCTCGGGATCGGCGCCCTCCTCGGCCGCGGCCTCGACGACCCGCAGGGCCAGCTCGGCCACGGTCGGGTTCTCGTAGAAGGTCCGGGCGGTGATCAGCAGGTCCGTCTCGGCGGAGATCTCACCGGTGATCCGGGTGGCCATCAGCGAGTGGCCGCCCAGTTCGAAGAAGTCGTCGTCGGCGCCGATCCCGTCGATCTCCATGACCTCCTCCCACAACCGGGTCAGCCACTCCTCGGCGGCGCCGTGCGGGGGCCGGTGCTCGCTGCCGACGTCCTCGCGCTCGCGGCCGCGGCGCTGCGCCAGGGCGGTGCGGTCGACCTTGCCGTTGGGGGTCAGCGGCAGGGCCTCCAGCCAGGTGAAGGTGCTCGGGACGAGGTGGCGCGGCAGTTCGGCGGCGAGGCCGGCGCGCAGTTCGGCGGAGAGCAGTTCGACCTCGCCCTGGTAGAAGGCGGCGAGCCGGCGGTCGCCGTCGGCCCGCTGCTGGAGCACCACCACGGCGGAGCGGACGTCGGGGTGGGCGCTCACGGCGGCCTCGACCTCGCCGAGTTCGACCCGGAAGCCGCGGAGCTTCACCTGGGTGTCGGTCCGGCCGAGGAAGGCGAGGGTGCCGTCCGGGGCCTGCCGGACCCGGTCGCCGGTGTCGTACATCCGGGCGCCGGGCTCGGCGGCGAAGGGGTCGGGGAGGAAGCGTTCGGCGGTCAGGTCGGGGCGGCCGAGGTAGCCGTGGGCCAGCCCCGGGCCGGCGGCGAAGAGCGTGCCGGTCCCGCCCACGGGCACCGGCCGCAGCCGCTCGTCCAGCACGTGCACCCGGGTGCCGCCGATCGGACGGCCGATCGGCACCGGGCGCCCGTCCAGGGGTTCGCGCACCGGGTGGCAGCAGGTGAAGGTGGTGTTCTCGGTCGGCCCGTAGCCGTTGACCACGACGCCGTTCGGCAGCGCGGCGGCCGCGCGGTCGACGTGGGCGGGGGAGAGGACGTCGCCGCCGGCCACCAGGTAGCGCAGCGCCGGCAGCGGGGGGAGCCCGGCGTCGACCACCTGGTGGAACAGGCCGGCGGTCAGCCACAGCACGGTGACCCCGGCCTCGCGGACCAGCTCGGTCAACTCGCCCGGCCCGAGCGGCCCGGGCGGTGCGACGACCAGGCAGGCGCCGTTCAGCAGGGCGCCCCAGACCTCCAGGGTGGAGGCGTCGAAGGCGATCGGGGCGTGGGCCAGGAAGACGTCCTCGGGGCGGAAGGCCAGCGGGTCGCCGCCGACCACCAGGCGGTGCACGGCCCGGTGCGGGACGCTGACGCCCTTGGGGCGGCCGGTGGAGCCGGAGGTGTACGCGACGTAGGCGGTGTCCTCGGGGCCGGGGGGCGTGTCGGGCCCGCTCAGGGCGGCCCCGCTCGCGTCGGCCCCGGTGAGCACGGTGAGGGTGAGGTCCGGACCGGCCAGCACCGCCCGGGCGCCGGCGTCGGCCAGCAGGGCGGTGGCGCGGGCCGGCGGGTCCTGGGGGTCGACCGCGACGTACGCGGCCCCGGCCTTGAGCACGCCGAGCAGGGCGGTCACCTGCTCCGCCGAGCGGTCGACGCGCACCCCGACCCGGTCGCCGCGCCGCACGCCGACGGCCCGGAGCCGGGCCGCGAGGGCCTCCGCCCGGGCGTCCAGCTCCCGGTAGGACAGGCGGGTGGCGCCGGACCGGACGGCGGTGGCGCCGGCCCGGTCGCGCGCGACGGACGCGAAGCGGTCGCACACGGACGTCAGGCCCCCGGTGGGGACCACTGCGGTGTCTACCGTGGCCATGGGCTGATCAACTGTCCCTTCGGGGCGGTCCGGACCGTGCCGGTCACGGGCCCGGTTTCGTGGGCGACTGGCGTGTCGTCGGGCGGTGGGGTGGTCGGGCGGCGGGGTCGTCGGGAGGTCGGACCTCCGTCCACAGCGCGGTGGCCCGCGCGAGCGGCCGCCCGTCCGCGTCGTACAGGGCGGTGAGGTTGACCACCGTCCGCCCGTGGGTCGCGTGCCGGGCGGCCACCACCTCGTACTCCCGGCCGGCCCGCACCGGCCCGGTGAGCGCGGCGGTCATCCGGCTCAGCACCATCGGGCGGGCGCGCGGGTCGGTCACCCAGCCGCCGGGGCAGTCGAGTGCGCCCCAGACCTGTTCGGCGGGTACGGCCGCGCCGGGGGCGCCGCGCGGGGTCCAGGTGCAGGCCACCGTGCCCGGGGCCACCGGACCGGGGGACAGCCGCAGGCCGTCCTCGGCCCGCTCCGGCCCGCACGCCCAGCAGGTGGGGAACGGGTGGCCGGTGCGGCCCAGGTAGCCGGCGGCGGCGGCGCGCGCCGCCGGGAGCCCGACCGGCGGCGGCAGCGGCAGTCCGTCCCGGGCCCGGGTGACGGTGGCCACCAGCTCGGCGCCGTGCCACAGCCCGGACCGGCGCTCGCCGGCCCGGAACTCCAGCGGGGCGTCCAGCGGCAGCGGGGCCAGCAGGGTCACCGCCGGGTCGGGGCCGTGCCGGCCGTCGGCCAGGGCGACGATCCGGGCGCAGGCGTAGCCGCCGTGGGCCGAGCCGTCCGGTCCGTTGTAGCGCGCGGGGATCACCAGTTCGGCGGCGGTGCGCGCGTGCTCCACGGCGCCGTTCACCGGGGCGTCCCGTCCGGGGCGGTGCCGGGTGCCCCGTCCGGTGCCCCGACCGCGGCGCCGTCCAGGGCCCGGTCCACCAGCCGGGCCATCTGCCGGACGTGCGGCTGCCGGAGGATGTCGTAGTGGCTGGCCTCGATGGTGTGCGCGCTGAACCGGCCGTCCACCGCGGCCCGCCAGGCGCCGGCACTGCCGATGGCGCCGCCGTCCAGGCCCTCGATGTAGACCACGTCGCCCGGGTACCGGCCCGGCCGGTAGTCGTTGTGCGCGGTGAGGTTGGTGGTGAAGACCTTGAAGTAGGCCTCCCACTGCTCCAGTTCGGTGGCCTTGCCGTCCTCCGCGGTGGGCAGCCGGCCGACCAGCCAGCGGAGCTTCTCGTGGATCGTCGGGAACTCGGCGAGGGCCGCCGCCCACTCCGCGTCGTCGTGCTCCGGGACGGCCATCCCGGCGGCCCGCAGCACGTCGACGAAGACCAGCAGCGCGAGGTCCTCGTCGCGCAGGCTCTCGTCGAACTGGCCCGGGTAGGCCGCGTCGATCATGCTCAGCGAGCCGACCTCGGCACCCCGGCGGTGGAGCCGGCAGGCCATCTCGAAGACCAGCACCGCGCCGAAGGACCAGCCGGCCAGGTGGTACGGGCCCTTCGGCTGCTTGGCCACCAGCAGGTCGACGTAGCTCTCGGCGATCCGCTCCACCGACAGGTTGGCCACGCTGCCGGAGACCAGGCCCTCCGAGACGATCCCGTACACCGGTCGGCCCGGTCGCAGCTGGGAGGCGAGCGGGAGGTAGCAGAACACGCCGCCGCCGACCGGGTGGACCAGGGTGAGCGGTTCGCCCTCCCCGGCCCGGCGGATCGGCAGCAGCCGGGCCGGGTCCTCGTCGCCGGACTCCCGGGCCGTCACCAGCGGGGCCAGCCGGGCCACGGTGTTGTGCGCCAGGAGCTCCGCGACGGGGAGCTTGCGGCCGAACTCGCGCCGGATCCGCATGGCCAGGTTGAGCGCCACCAGGGAGTGCCCGCCGAGCGCGAAGAAGCTGTCGTGGATGCCGATCGGGCTGACCCCGAGGGTCTCCTCCCAGACCCGGACGAGCCGGCGCTGGACGTCGGTGACCGGCGGCGCGGGGGTCCGCTCCCCGGCCAGGGCGGCCGGCCCGGGCTCCGGGAGGAGCTTGCGGTCCACCTTGCCGTTGGAGGCCAGCGGCAGCCGTTCCAGCCGCGTCCAGACGCTCGGCAGCATGTACTCGGGCAGGGTGTCGCCGAGGTACGCGGCCAGGGCGTCGCCGGTGACGGACTCCGGGGCCGCCACGTACGCCGCCAGCCGGTGCCCGCGCAGGACCACGGCCGCCTCGCGGACGTCCGGGTGGCGGGTCAGCGCGGCCTCGATCTCGCCCAGTTCGATCCGCATGCCGCGGACCTTCACCTGCTGGTCGGCCCGGCCCAGGTAGTCGATCGCGCCGTCCGGGCGGCGCCGGGCGAGGTCCCCGGTGCGGTAGAGGCGTTCGGCGGTGCCGTCCGGCCAGGTGTGCTCGACGAAGCGCTCGGCGGTGAGGTCCGGGCGGCCGTGGTAGCCGTCGGCCAGGCCGACGCCGCCGATGTGCAGCTCGCCGGTCACGCCGACCGGCACCCGGTTCATCCGGGCGTCCAGCAGGTGGATCCGGATGTTCGCGATCGGGTGCCCGATCGGCACCGTCGCGCCGTCACCGGGGCGGCAGCGCCAGCAGGTGACGTCGACGGCGGCCTCGGTCGGGCCGTAGAGGTTGACCAGCTCCGCGTCGAGGCGCTCGTGGTGGGCGTCCCGCAGGTCGGCCGGCAGGGCCTCGCCGCTGCACACCACCAGGCGCAGGCTCGCGCAGTCCGCCGGGTCCGCGTGGTCCAGGAAGACCCGGAGCATCGAGGGCACGAAGTGGACCGTGGTCACCGAGTGTTCGCGGATCAGCTGCGCCAGCTCCTCCGGCTCCCGGTGGGCGCCGGGAGCGGCGACGACCAGCCGGGCGCCCTGGACCAGCGGCCAGAAGAACTCCCAGACGGAGACGTCGAAGGTGTACGGGGTCTTCTGCAGCACCCGGTCCGCCTCGGTGAGGCCGAACTCCTCCTGCATCCACAGCAGTCGGTTGCAGATCGCCCGGTGCGAGACCACGACGCCCTTGGGGACGCCGGTGGAGCCGGAGGTGAAGATCAGGTAGGCCGGGGCGTCCGGGTCCACCGCCACCCGGGGGCCGCCGACGGGGAGCCCGGCGTCGGGGAGCCCGGTGCCGGGGGCCCCGGTGCCGGCGTTCCCGGTGTCCACCGCCTCGACGGCCGCACCGGACGGCTCCACCCGCTCGGCGAGCGCGGTCGTGGTCAGCACCAGGGCCGGCGCCGCCTCCGTCACCATCGTGGCGATCCGGGCGACCGGGTGCTCCGGGTCGATCGGCACGTAGGCGCCGCCCGCCTTGAGGACCGCCAGCAGCGAGACCACCAGCTCGGTCGAGCGCTCCAGGCACACCCCGACCCGGTCGCCGGGCTCCACCCCGCGCTCCACCAGCCGGCGGGCGAGGGCGTCCGCCCGGCGGTCCAGCTCCCGGTAGGAGAGCGTGCCGCCCTCGAAGGCCACCGCGATCCGGTCCGGGGTCAGCCGGGCCTGCTCCTCGACCAGGACGTGCAGCAGGTGCGGCCGGTGGTACGTGGTCGCGGTGTCGTTCCAGCGGTCGAGCTGCGCCAGCTCGGCGGGGGCCGGCAGTTCGGTCCGGCCGATGCCCGCGGCGGGTTCCGCGGCCAGCGAGCGCAGCGCGGTCAGGTGGTAGCCGGCCCAGCGGTCGATCTCCTCGGCGGCGAACTGCGCCGCGTCGTACCGCAGTCCCAGGCCGATCCGCCCGGTCCGGGCGTCGCGCATGAACTCCACGCCGAACGGGAAGCTGGTCGGCACCACGCCGAACTCGTCGAGGATCTCCAGCTCCCCGGCGGTGCCCTCGTCGGGCGCGTGGAAGTGGGTGTAGTTGAAGAAGCTCTCGAACAGCGGCCCGCCGCCGGCGTCCTGCTGGATGGTGGCGAGCGGGAGCCGGCGGTGCGGCTGGAGCGCGAGATCGGTCGCGGCGACGTCGGCGACCAGCGAGGCCCAGGTGGTGCCGTCGTCGATCCGGGCGCGCACCGGCAGGGTGTTCAGGAACAGGCCGACGACCCGCTCCCCGTCCTCCTCGGCGATGCGGCCGTTGTAGACCGCGCCCGAGACCACGTCGTCGGTGCCGCCGAGCAGCGCCAGCACCCGCAGGTGCGCGGCCAGCAGCGCGATCCGGACCGGGACGCCGAGTTCGGCGGCCGTCCGCAGCAGGTCGGCGGAGAGCTGCCCGGGCAGCTCGTACTCGGTCATCACCAGGTCCGGCACCCCCGCGGCGGGGGCGGTGCGCGGCAGCCGCAGCGCCGTCATGCCGTCCAACCGCTCGCGCCAGAAGGCGCGTTGGCCGGGATCGGCGACGGCTTCGCGCTCCAGGGCGACCAGCGAGCGGAACCGGGCGAGCGGCGGCGGGGCGAGCTCCCGGGTGCTGCGCCCGAGGGCCTGGAGGTAGAGCTCCAGGAGTTCGGTCAGCAGCTGCCGGCCGCTCCAGCCGTCCAGGATCGCGTGGTGCTCGACCACCCAGAGCTGGAAGGTGTCGGCCGAGCGGCGCTGCACGTGGAAGCGGATGAGCGGCGGGCGCTCCCAGTCGAAGGGGTGCTCGCGCTCCCACGCGTAGTGGCGGCGCAGCGCCTCCGGCTGCTCGTCGGCGGGCACCGCGCTGAGGTCCTCGAAGGTGACCGGCGGTTCGGCGACCTGGTGGTGCACCAGCTGGACCGGCTCGCCGAGGTCGCGCAGGGCGAAGGAGGTGCGCAGCAGCTCGTGCCGCTCCAGCAGGGCGGCGACGGCGGAGCGCCAGGCCGGCGGCGAGTACGGGCCGCGCAGGTGGTAGCCGGCGACGTCGTGGTAGGCGCGGTGCACGGCGTCCAGCTCGCTGTGGTAGAGCATGCCGGCCTGGAGCGAGGTGAGCGGATAGGCGTCCGCCAGGCCGTCCGGCAGCCGGGCCCGGTCGGCGGCCGTCAGCAGGTCGAAGGGCTCCAGGGCCGCTTCGGCCTCGGGGGCGGTGCGGGTCACCAGCGGGGTCAGCTCGCGGATCGTCTGGGCGACCAGGAGGTCCCGCAGTTCGAACCGCAGGCCGTGCCGGCGGGCCCGGGAGAGGATCTGGATGCTGAGGATCGAGTCGCCGCCGACCTCGAAGTAGTTGTGGTCGATGCCGATGTCGCCGCGGCCGAGGGCCTCCTGCCAGACCTCGGCCAGGATCCGCTCGTCCTCGTCGCGCGGTGCCACGTACGGGGTGTCGTCCTCGTCGTCCCAGCCGTCGTCCCGACCGTCCTCCGCGGCACGGCCCGCGACGCCGTCCGGGGCGCGGTCCGGGGCGCGCTCCGCCGCCGGGAGCTCGAACAGCGCGTCGAGCGGGCGGTCGGGCTGCTCGACCACCAGCCGCAGCAGCCGGGCGTAGTGCCCGGCGAAGCGCTGCGCCCACTCGGGCGTGAACCGGTCGGTGCGGTACTCGAGTTCGAAGCCCGGCCGGTCGTCGTGCTCGTTCACCTGGAGGGAGAGCTGGAACTTGGCGGTGTCGGAGTGGACCGGCACCGGGACGATCTCCAGTCCCTCCGCCGCGGGCGGCTCGGTCGTGGTGTCGTCCAGCATGAACAGGGCCTGGAAGACCGGGTCGTGGCCGGGGTCGCGGCGCGGGTTGACCAGTTGGACGACGGACTCGAAGGGGAGCTCGTGGTGGTCCTGGGCCTGTAACGCGGCGGTGCGCACCCGGGTCAGCAGTTCGCGGAAGCTCGGTCCGGTGGGCCCCGGTTCTCCCGCCCCCGGTTCTCCCGTCCCCGGTTCTCCCGCCCCTGACTCGGCCGGGCCGAGGTCGGTGCGGATCGCCACCATGTTGACGAAGAAGCCGACCGTCCGCTCGAACTCGATCCGGCTGCGGTTGGCCACCGGGCTGCCGACGATGACGTCCTCGACCCCGGTGTACCGGCCGAGCAGCACCTGGTACGCGGCGAGCATGACGGTGAACAGCGTGCTGCGGGCCGCGGTGGCCAACGCGTGCAGGCCGTCCAGCAGTTCGGGTTCCAGCGGGAAGCTCAGCAGGCCGCCGCCGCCGCCGTGGCCGGGGGCCGGGGTGCCGGCCGGCCGGTCCCCGGGCAGTTCCAGGACCGGCAGCTCCCCGCCGAGGGTCCGGGACCAGAAGTCGAGGTGCTTCTCGGCGGCGGGGCTGCCCAGCCAGGCGCGCTGCCAGTCGGCGTAGTCGCCGTACTGGAACTCGGGTTCCGGCAGGACGAGGTCCCGACCGGCCGCGAACGCGTCGTAGTGGCGGAACAGTTCGTCGACCACGATGCCCAGGGACCATCCGTCGCAGACGATGTGATGCATCGTCAACACCAGGAGGGCGGTCCGCTCGTCGCGCCGCAGCAGGGCGGCGCGGAACAGCGGGGGCGACTCCAGGTCGAACGGCCGGTCGGTCTCCGACCGCAGCCGGGAGCCCAGTTCGTCCTCGGACGCGCAGTCGACGATCCGCCAGTCGGCGGGGCGATCGGTGACCACCTGCTGGAGCCCGTCGTCGCCGAGGGTGAAGTGCGTCCGCAGCGCCTCGTGCCGCAGGGCCACCCGGCGCACCGCGCGCTCCAGGGCCGCCGGGTCGAGCCGGCCGGTCAGGGCGAAGACGACCGGGACGTGGTAGGCGGGGGAGTCGCCGATGACCTGCTGCACGAAGTACAGCTGCTCCTGCGCCTTGGCCGCCGGAAAGACGTCCGGCTCGAACGTCTCCGGGCTGGGGCTTTCATTGCTGCTCAAAGCGCCGTGACCTTTCTTCATCCCATTTATCGGCCGCGAGGTGGGGGGCGGCGTCGATATGGTCTTCCGGTGCGCAGACGGCAGTCACTAAGTCGATCCAAGTCGATCTTAGCGTTGGCGATGCTCCTGTCAACAGCCGTTTTCCGGGTGTGCCGCGGGAGTTGGGGCGGCGGGCCGGAATAGTGCGGTTCTGTCCCGGTTGGGATGGATATGGATATCGGCCCGGACGGGCCCCGGTCCGGGCGTCCCTACTTCTCTTCCGACCATTGACAGCGGGGTGGGACGCGGAGAGGATCATTGGCATCGAAGCCCCTGCCCGGAACCGGACTTATGGCCGCCGCGAGGCGTTCGGCCCCGCCGTTGCCGGATTGCCCGGCCGTTCGATCGGCCGATGAGGAACCCGGGCGGAAATACGTGTCGACGGGTGTGCGGGGGCAGGCCTTGATCGGAAAGAGGGACACGTGAGCGAGCAGAGCGACGAGGACCTCCGGTCCTACCAGGTCGTCGTCAACCACGAGGAGCAGTACTCGGTTTGGCCTGCGGAGAGCACCCCGCCGGCCGGCTGGACCGCGCCCGGGTTCACCGGGACCAAGCAGGAATGCCTCGACCGTATCGCCGAGGTGTGGACCGACATGCGTCCGCTGAGTCTGCGCCGGGCAATGGCCGGCGAGACCTCCTGAAATCCACGTCGGGGTCGCCGGCCGACGCGTCCTGAATCGCGCGGCCGAATTCAGTCGCATTCACCAGAAGCAGCGATGGTTTTCCGTACAGCGGGAGGGGCAACACCGTGAGCAGGCCATGGGACGACCGTTTCGAGAAAGTACTCCTGAAGGTCGTCCCCGGGATTTCCGGTGGCGCCGAACTGGTTCCTGATCTGGATCTCTCGGGAGCCGGTCTCACCTCCATCGGAATCGTCCAGCTGATGATGCAGCTGGAGCGTGAGTACGACGTCGAGTTCGCCTTCGAGTTGCTCAACTTCCAGATCTTCGCGACGCCCGCCACGCTGTGGGCCGAGGTTTCCGAAACCCTCGCGCAGGCGGGCCACGCGGTTCGGAAGGACGGCTGATGACGGCGGCCGCGGCCGAGCTCGTGGCCGGGATCCTGCCGGTCCTGCGCGAACAGGCCGCCGAGTCCGACCGGCGCGCGGCCTTTCCGGCCGCGTCGCTGGAGACCCTGCGTGAGCACCGGCTGCTCAGCCTGACCGTCCCGCAGGAGTACGGCGGCTCCGGCGCCTCCACCCGGCTGTGGACCGAGGTCGCGCAGGAACTGGCCGGCGCCTGCCTGTCCACCGCCCAGATCTGGGCGATGCACGTGTCGCACGTCGACGCGGTGGTCCGGTACGGCAGCGCGGAGCTCAAGGCCGACCTGCTCACCCGGATCGGTACGGAGGAGCTCTTCATCGCCTCCGTCACCAGCGAACAGGGCCGGGGCGCCAGCCTGTTCACCGCCCACAGCCCGCTGGTCCCCGACGGCGACCGGGTCGGCATCGACCGGATCGCCCCGGTGGTGACCGGCGGCGCGCACGCCGACGGCTACCTGATCAGCATGCGGGCCGGCGCGGAGGCCTCGGAGCACGAGGTCTCGCTGGTCTACGCCGACCGCGCGGACCTGGAACTGGCGACCACCGGGGAGTGGAACGCGCTCGGCATGCGGGCCACCGAGAGCGTCGGGATGGTCATCAAGGGCAGCGCCCCGGCCCGGAACGTCATCGGCGGCTCCGGCCGCTTCGCCGACGTGGCGCGGGAGAGCATGATCCCGGTCTCGCACCTCGCCTGGGCCGCCTGCTGGCTGGGCGCCGCCCGCGGCGCGCTGAGCGAACTGGTGCGCTTCCTCTGGAAGTCCGGCCGGGCCGAGGGCGCCTCCGACCTCTTCCACGAGCGGCTCGCCCGGATCCGGGTGGACCTCGAACTCGCCAGCGCCTACCTCACCCGGGTCCGCGAGGAGGTCGACCTGGCCCGCGCCGAGGGCCGCTCGCTGGCCCACCCGCGGACCCAACTCCAGCTCAACGCCCTCAAGGTGGCCACCTCCGACCTGGCCTTCCGGGCGGTCGACAACATGGTGCAGCTGGGCGGACTGCGGCTGGGCTACCTCCAGGACGCCCCGATCCCCCTGGAGCGGCACTTCCGCGACCTGCGGTCGGCCAGCCTGACCCATGCCAACGACGGCCTGCGGGTGGGCATCGGAGCGCTGTCCCTGCTCGACCGCTCGGTGACCCTGATCTGATCGGCCGCCGATCCGCACCGCAACCCTGAGCGAATGGGAGTAGCACAAGTGTCGACGCCGCACGGGCTGATCGGGCACGAGAACACCGTCTCCGAGTTCTACGGGACGTTCCCCTACCCGTGGAAGCCGGTCTACTTCGACCGGATGAGCGACCCCGACTTCCACGCCGCCCTGATCCGCCAGGAGACCGGCCGGGCCGGCCTCGGGCCGATCCGCCGGATCTGGGTGGCCGGCTGCGGGACCAACCAGGCGCTGATCACGGCGCTCCAGTTCCCCGCGGCCGAGGTGCTCGGCACCGACGTCTCCGCGGAGTCGCTCGCCATCTGCCGACAGAACGCCGAGCAGCTCGGGGTGACCAACCTGCGGCTGGTGCAGCAGGGCATCACCCAGGCCGGGTACGACCGGGAGTTCGACCTGGTCGTCTGCACCGGGGTGATCCACCACAACCCGGAGCCGCGGCGCTGCCTGGAGCGGCTGTCCGCGGCGGTGCGGGACGACGGCGTGCTCGAACTCATGGTCTACAACCGCTTCCACCGCCGGGAGGCCGAGTCCTTCCAGGCGGCGCTGCGGATCCTGGCCCCCGAGTCCGAGCACGGCCACCGCGAGCGGTACGCCCTCGCCCGGAGCCTGGCCGGCTCGCTCCAGGTCGAGAGCACCATGACGAAGCACCTGGAGGACACCCGGCGCAGCCCCGAACCCGCCTGGGCGGACCGCTGGATGAACCCCTGCGAGACCTCCTACGACGTCGACTCGCTGGCCGGGCTGGCCAGGGAGTGCGGCCTGCTGCTGGAGGCCCCGAAGGTCAACGGCTTCGACAAGATGCGCCGGCGGTTCCTCTGGACCACGGAGCTCACCGACCCCGAACTGCTGGCCCCGTACGAGCGGTTGGACGACCTGGCGCGCTGGCAGCTGGTCAACCTGCTGCACCTGGACAACTCGCCGATGCTCTGGTTCTACCTGCGCCCCGACCGCGCCGGCACGGGCACCAGGGTCTCGGACGCCGACCGCAACCGGATGTTCCTGGACGGCGTGCTGGACCGCCCGACGGCCGTGCGCCACCGCCACGTCCTGGACCGGGACGGCGCGTACCACCCCGACCCGAACGCCTCCGAGGTGGCCTCCTGGCCCGCCTGGCCCGAGGTCAAGGCGATCCAGGAGGCCGCGGACGGCCGCCGCACCGGCCGGGAGATCCTCACCGGGCTGGGGTACGGCACCGGCTTCAACGCCGTCCAGCGCGCCCGGGTCATGCTCACCACCTCGGAGTTCCCGCACCTGACCGTCACACCGGCCGGCTGACCGGCCGCGCGGAGAGGAGAACCAGTCGTGGACCCCGTAGCGCCGGTGATCGCCGAAGTGAACGCCCTGCGCCGCCGGTTGCAGCCGGTCGCGGACCCGAGGGACCCGGTGTTCCTGGAGCGGCTGGCGAAGGAGCTGGCGGACAGCGCCGAGCTGAGCCGCCAGCCGATCGTCCGGGCCTTCCTGGCCGACCTGCGGGACAGCCCGGACGGCTCCCGGCTCCGCGCGACCAAGGCGCACATCAACGAGGAGCGCGACAACCACGTCTTCTCGTTCTTCGACGCCTCGTACTTCCCGAAGCTCTCGCTCGACTACCTGGCGTACCGGACCCTGCCGACCGACCCGCACCTGGCCGTCCGGTACGCCAGCAACACCCGGCCGGTCAACCTGCTCGCCAAGTCGGAGGGGTTCGAGTCCCGGGTGGTCGTCGCCCTGTTCCCGGAGAACCACCTCGACGGCCGGCAGGACCCGGACGACCTGATCTTCTACTTCATCGACAAGTTCGTCGAGCGCCACAACCGGATCACCCGGAAGATGATCGACGCCGTGATGGCACCGGGCAGCTTCCCGCGGATCCAGGGCGCCCCCGACCACGTCGTCGAGGCCGCCTCCTCCTGGTGGGTCCGGCTGCACGAGTACCACCACCGGCAGGGCGACCTGCCGATCCCGGAGTTCCTGGACGCCAAGAAGCTCAAGCCGCTGGCCGGGCTGGAGGAGCTCCGGGTGGACGTCTCGGCCATGCTGGTCTGCCTCGACGACGCGCAGCTGCCCGAGCAACAGGCCCGGGCCGCCTACGAGTACATCCTCGCCGAGCGGCTGCTGCGCTACGCGGTGGAGGGCATCCCGCGCCCCAACTACGACGCCGTCGCCTCCCAGCTGCTGTTCAGCTACCTGACGGAGCACCGGGGCATCCGGCTGCGCGACGGCCTGATCGAGCTGGCCCCGGAGCTGCCGGCGGTGCTGGCCGCCTTCCTGGGCGAGATCCAGGCGATCGAGCGGCGGATCCGCACCGAGCCGCTGGAGCGGGTGCGCGCCGGGCTGCTGGAGTTCACCAACCGCTACACCGACTACGACCCGCAGGCCAAGGACTACCGGCACATCCCGTTCTTCGCCGAGGTCAAGCAGCGCCTGGGCCTCTGAGCCCCCGTACGGCCCGCGCACCGCCCGCACGTCCCGCACGTCGCCCGCCCGGACGGGACACCGACGGACCGGCCCGCAGCTCCCGCCGCGGGCCGGTCCGGTCGTTCCCGGGGTCCGTCCGGTCACTCCGGCCGGGCGGTGTCGGTCAGCACGGTCCGACGGCGTCGGACCACCACCGGCTCCGCCCCGCCCGACTGCCCGGTCCGGTCCACCTCGGCAGCCAGTTCGGCGATCGTCGCGTGCTCGAAGAACCGCACCAGCGGGACCGTGGCCCCCAGCGAGGACCGGATCCGGCTCAGGATCTGGGTGGCCATCAGGGAGTGCCCGCCGAGCCGGAAGAAGTCGGTGTGCACGCCGATCCGTTCGACCCCGAGGACGGACTGCCAGATCCCGGCGAGCGTCTCCTCGACGGGCGTGCGCGGCGCCGTGTACTCCTCCTCCGGCTCCGGCGCGGCCGGCAGCGCACCGCGGTCCACCTTGCCGTTGGGCAGCAGCGGGAAGGCGTCCAGCACCACCACGGCCGAGGGCACCATGAAGTCGGGCAGGGTGCGGGCGGCGTGCTCGCGCAGCGCGGCGCCGTCCACCGCCGTCCCGGCCATCGGCACGGCGTACGCGACCAGCCGGTCGCCCGTCGCGGAGCCGCTCACCACGGCGACGGCGTGCGCCACCGCGGGGTGCGAGCAGACCGCCGACTCGACCTCGCCCAGCTCGATCCGCAGGCCGCGCAGCTTCACCTGGTCGTCGGCCCGGCCGACGAACATCAGCTCGCCGTCCGGTGTCCAGCGCACCACGTCCCCGGTCCGGTACATCCGCTCGCCCGGAGCCCCGAACGGGCAGGGCACGAAGCGGTCGGCGGTCAGGACGGGGCGGTGCAGGTAGCCGCGGGCCAGCCCGGTGCCGGCCAGGTAGGCCTGCCCGGGGACGCCCGGCGGCACCGGCCGCAGCGCCTCGTCCAGCACGTACACCCGGGCGTCCAGGTTCGGCCCGCCCAGGGTGGGCACGCCGTCGCCGGAGAGCGGGCCGGTGGTGGTGGAGATGACGGTGGACTCGGTGGCCCCGTAGATGTTGATCATCCGGCGCCCGGGCGACCAGCGGCCGACCAGGTCGCCGGGCAGCACCTCACTGCCGCTGGCCAGGCCGACCAGCGCGGGCAGCTCGACCGGGGGCACCGTGGCCAGCCGGGTCGGGGCGAGGAAGGCGTGGGTGACCCGCCGCTCGCGCAGGAAGTCCGCCAGCTCCTCGCCGGCCAGCGGGCCCGGCGGAGCCACCACCAGGGCCGCCCCGACCGGGAAGGCCATCAGCAGCTCCAGCACCCAGGCGTCGAAGCTCGGCGTGGACACCTGGAGCACCCGGGAGCCGTGGTCGATCCGCAGCCGCGCGGCCATCTGGTCGCTCAGCGCGAGCAGACCGGTGTGCGGCATCACGGCGCCCTTGGGGACACCCGTCGAGCCCGAGGTGTAGATCGCGTACGCGGGGCTGAGCGGGTCGAGCGGGGCCGTCCGGTCGGCGTCGGTGGGATCGCCGTCCGGCTGCCGGGCCAGCAGCTGCGCGGTGGCGGGCTCGTCCAGCACCAGCCGGGCCGTTCCGGTGTCCGGCAGCCCGGTGTCCGGCAGCCCGGAGTCCGCGGTGGTGACCACCAGGGCCGGACCGGCGTCCGCGAGCATGAACGCGATCCGCTCGGCCGGGTAGCCCGGGTCGACCGGGATGAACGCCGCCCCGGCCTTGGCCACCGCGAGCACCGCCACCACCAGCTCGACCCCGCGCGGCAGCGCCACGGCGACGAACTGCTCCGGGCCGATCCCGCGCCCGATCAGCAGCCGGGCCAGCCGGTTGGCCCGCGCGCCGAGCTCCCGGTACGTCAGCCGGGTGTCGCCGAACTCCAGGGCCGGCGCCTGCGGGGCCCGGGCGGCGGCGGCCTCGAAGAGCGCCGCCAGCGTCACCGCGGGGATGCCGGCGCCGGTGCTGTTCCAGTCCTCCAGGATCCGTCGGCGCTCGGCCGCCGGGAGCAGCTCCAGCTCGGACAGCGGCCGGGCCGGTTCGGCGACGGCGGACGCGAGCAGGGTGGTGAACCGCTCGGCCAGCGCGGCGACGGTCCGCCGGTCGAACAGCGCCGTGTTGTAGGTGACGTGCCCCAGCAGACCGGCCGGGCCGCCGTCCGCGTCCTGCTGTTCGGTCAGCGAGAAGTCCAGGTCGAAGGGGGAGACCGGCAGCTCGAACAGCACCGGCTCCACCCGGAGCCCGGCCAGCTCCGGGCTGGCCTCGGGCCGGCCCGCGACCGACAGCAGGACCTGGAACAGCGGGTTGCGGCCCGGCTGGCGGGCCGGGTTCAGGGCGGACACCAGCAGGTCGAAGGGGACGTCCTGGTTCGCGTAGGCGGCCAGGTCGGTCTCCCGCACCCGCTCCAGCAGCGCCGCGAAGCTCGGGTCGCCCGAGGTGTCGGTGCGCAGCACGACGGTGTTGATGAAGCAGCCGACCAGCCGCTCCAGCGACACCTCCGAGCGGCCCGCCACCGCCGTGCCCAGCGGGATGTCCCCGCCCGCGCCCATCCGGGTCAACAGGGCGGCCAGCGCCGCCTGCACCACCATGTGGACGCTGGCCCCGGCGGAGCCGGCCAGCTCGCCGACCGCCCGGTGCAGCGTGGCCGGGACGGCGAGCGGGACGGTGTCGCCCCGGTAGTCGGCGGTGGCCTGGCGCACCCGGTCGGCCGGCAGCGGCAGCTCCTCGGGCAGCCCGGCCAGGCGCCCGGTCCAGTGCGCGAGCTGCCGCGCCAGCCCGCTGTCGCGGTCCGTCGCGGAGCCCAGCGCGTCGTGCTGCCACAGGGCGTGGTCCGGGTACTGCAGCGGCAGCGGCTCCCAGCGCGGCGCGGCCCCGGCCCTGCGGGCGGCGTAGGCCGTCGACAGGTCCTCGCACAGCGGCTGCCAGGAGAGGCCGTCGCAGGCGATGTGGTGGATCACGATCAGCAGCAGGTGGTCCTCGGCGCCGACCTCGAACAGGCAGGCCCGCACCGGCGGTTCGCCGCTCAGGTCGAAGGGCCGGGCCGCGGCCGCGCGCAGCGCCGCGTCGAGGTCCCCGGCCGCGACCGGGAGCACCGGAAGCGCGGGCTCGAACGGATCCCGCACCAGCTGGCACGGCTCGCCGTCGCGGACCGGGAACACCGTGCGCAGGCTCTCGTGCCGGGCGATCACGTCACCGAGCGCCGCGTGCAGCGCCGCCCGGTCCAGCGGACCGGTCAGCCGCAGCGCCAACGGCATGTGGTAGTAGGAACTCTGGCCCTCGACCTGGTTGTTGAACCAGATGCCGCGCTGGGCGAGCGACAGCGGCAGCGTCGCCGGACGCGCCACCGGGGCCGGCCCGGACGGCTGGGGGGCCGGCTCCGCGCCCCGTTCGGCGACCAGCCGGTCGATCTCGGCGGCCAGCGCGCCCAGGGTGGGGGAGCGCAGCATCTGGCGGACCGACAGCTTGACGCCCCAGGCCCGGCGCACCCGGGCGACCACCTTGGTGGCCAGCAGGGAGTCGCCGCCGGTACGGAAGAAGTCCTGCTCCCGGCCGGGCGTGCCGCCGTCGAGCACCTGGCCCCAGATCGCGGCCAGCCGCCGCTCGGTGCCGGTCCGCGGGGCCTCCGTCGCGGGGGCCGGCGCCGACGCCGGGGCGGCGGCGGAGGGCTCGTCCCGGTACTCCAGGGTGCCGTCGCGCAGCCGCCGGGCGGTGCGGCCGTCCGGCACGCCCGCCACCGTCACGGCGCCGAACACGCCGACCGGGCAGGGCCGGCCGTACCGGTCGGTGAGCACCACCCCGTCCTCCGGCACCGCGCCGGGCTCGTCACCGCCCGGGGCGAGGTCCCCGGCGCGGGACCGCGGCCGCTCCAGGAAGGCGGCCAGCAGCAGCCGGAAGTGCCCGGCCAGCTGTTCCACGGTCGCGCGGTCGAACAGGTCGGTGGCGTACTCGAAGCGGCAGTCGACCCGGTCCCGGTCGTAGGTGACGACCAGCTCCAGGTCGAACTTGGCGGTGTCGTTGTCGAGGTCCACCAGCTCGACCCCGCAGTCCGCCAGGGCCGGCGGCGCGGTGGCCTGGTTGACCGAGCACATGACCTGGAAGACCGGATTGCCGCCCGGGGCGCGCTGGATCCCGAGCGCCTCCACGACCTGGTTGAACGGGACGTTCTGGTGGGACAGCGCCTCCACCGAGACGGTCCGGACCCGGTCCAGCAGCTCGGCCTGGGTGGGCCCGTCGGCGAGGTCGACCCGCAGGGCGACGGTGTTGGAGAAGAACCCGACCACCGGCTCCAGCTCGCGGCGGGCCCGGTTGGCCACCGGCACGCCGATCACCACGGTGTCCTCGCCGCCGTAGCGGTGCAGCAGTTGGGCGAGCACCGCGACCGCGCCGGTGAACAGCGAGGCCCGGTCGCCGCCCTCCCAGCGCCGCAGGGCCGCCTGGAGGTCCGCCGGCACCGCGACCGGCACCGAGGCCCCGCGCATGCTCGGCTCGACCGGGCGCGGCCGGTCCGTCGGCAGGGCGGGCCCGGCGGGGACGTCCTTGAGCCGCTCGCGCCAGTAGCCGAGCTGCTGCTCGTACAGGTCCCGGGCCTCGGGTTCGGCCTCCCAGCCGGTGTAGTCCGCGTACTGGAGCCCGGGCGGCGGCAGTTCGGGCTCCTCGCCCCGCACCCGGGCCGAGTAGAGGACGCCCAGCTCCTGGAAGAGGATGCCCTCGGACCAGCCGTCGGTGACGATGTGGTGGAGGTTGACCACGGCGTGGCAGAGCTCGTCCCGCACCCGGATCAGCACCACGCGCAGCAGCGGTTCGCCGTCCAGCCGGAACGGCCGCCGGGCCGCCTCGGCGATCAGTTCCTCGGCCGCCCGCCCGCGTTCCGCCTCCGGCAGCCCGCGCAGGTCGTGGTGGTTCCGGGCCACCCGCACGGACGGCGCGATCTCCTGGAACAGTTCCTCACCGGTGAAGCCGAAGGTGGTCCGCAGCGCCTCGTGCCGGGCGAGGAGCGCGTCGAAGGCCCACCACAGGGCGTCCTCCCGCAGCGGGCCGGAGATCCGCAGCGCGAACGGCACGTTGTAGGAGGTGCTGGACTCGTTCAGGTGGTCGATGAACCAGAGCCTCCGCTGCGCCGCGGAGGCCGGGATCCGGCCCTCCCGGGGCCGGCGGCGCAGTCCTCCGGCGGGATCGGGCCCGCCGTCGCCGGAGAGGATCCGGCGCAGCAGGTCGCGCTTGAGTCCGGTCAGTCCCGTGCCGGATGGCTCGTCAGGCATGTCGCTCTCCCCCATGGTCGAGAAACGGTCGAGAAGTGGTCGGACCGCCGGCCTGCTCGCCCGGTGGGCCGGCGGTCGGGTGGCCCACGGTCAGGACAGCTGCCGCAGCAGCTCCCCGGCCTCGGCCTCGGTCATCTCCTCCAGCCGTCGCACCAGCAGCTGCTCGACCTCCGCGCTCAGTTCGCGCAGCGTCGGCTTGGTGAAGACCGACATCAGCGGCAGGTCGATGCCGGCCCGCTGGCGCACCCGGGAGACGAACCGGGTGGCGACCAGGGAGTTGCCGCCCAGGGCGAAGAAGCCGTCCAGCGCCCCGATCCGGGCCAGGCCGAGCAGGTCGCGCCAGATGTCGGCGACGAAGGCCTCGACCGGCCCCTCGCAGGGCTCGCCCGGTGCCCCGGCGTCGTCCAGCAGGCGCTCCGGGGGCGCCAGCGCGCCGCGGTCGATCTTGCCGTTGGCGGTCACCTCGAAGCGGTCCTGGACGGTGACGAAGGAGGGCACCATGTACTCCGGCAGCCGCTGTCCGACGTGGGCGCGCACCTCCTCGGGCGAGGGCCGCCGGTCGGGCCGCAGCGCGGTCACGTAGGCGACCAGGCGGCGCAGCCCGTTCTCGCCCTCGTGGACCAGGACGACCGCCTCCTTCACCCCGGGGTGGTCCTCCAGCACCGCCTCGATCTCGCCCAGTTCCACCCGCATGCCGCGGATCTTGACCTGGTGGTCGGTGCGGCCGACGAACTCCAGCCGCCCGTCCGACCGCAACAGGCCCTTGTCGCCGGTGCGGTAGAGCCGCTCACCGGCCACCGAGGGGTGCGGGAGGAAGGCGGCGGCGGTGCGGGCCGGGTCGCCGGCGTAGCCGCGGGCCAGTCCGACGCCGCCGATGTACAGGTCGCCGACGACGCCGATCGGGACCGGCCGGAGCGAGGCGTCCAGCACGTGGACGGTGTTGTTGTCGAACGGCCGGCCCAGGCTGACCGGCCCGGCGCCGGCGAGGTCCTCGGCCGTGCAGGTGTGGTGGGTGGAGTCGATGGAGACCTCGGTGGCGCCCCAGGTGTTGTGCAGCTCGCCGGGCATCAGCGCGCGGAACCGCCGCACGGTGCCGGGGGACAGCGCCTCGCCGCTGGAGGTGGTGCCGCGCAGCGCCTCCAGTCCGGCGGCGCCGCGCTGCTCCACCACGTCCAGCACGGAGTTGAGCATGCTGGGGACGACCTGGAGGTACACCGAGCGGTGCCGGGCCAGGGCCTCGACGATGGCCTGCGGGTCGCGGTGCAGGTCGGGCGGCAGCACCGCCACCCGGCCGCCGACGGACAGCGGCCAGAAGATCTCCAGGGCGGAGTCGTCGAAGGTGAGGGTGGTCTTGTGCAGCACCGTCTCGCCCGGTCGCAGGGCGTGCCGGCGCTGCATCCAGGTCAGCCGGTTGACCCAGCCGCGGTGTCGGTTGGCCACGCCCTTGGGGGCCCCGGTGGAGCCGGAGGTGTAGTACACCGAGACCAGGTGCTCCGGATGGGCCGCCTGGGCGGCTTGGTCGGGGTGCTCGGGGTGGTCGGGGCCGTCCGCCGGGTCCCGGTCCGGCAGCGGGCCGATCGGCTCGATGCCGTCGAACGGCTCCAGCGGCACGCCGCCGGTCAGCACCACCCGGGCGCGGGCGTCCCGCAGGATCTGCTCCAGCCGGGCGCGGGGCGCCGCCAGGTCGAGCGGCAGGTAGGCGCCGCCGGCCTTGAGGATGCCGAGCAGGGCCACCACCAGGGCCACCGAGCGCTCGACGAACACGCCGACGCACTGGTCCGCGCCGACCCCGCGCCCGCGCAGGTGCTCGGCCAGGGCCGAGGCGTGGCGGTCCAGTTCACGGTAGGTCAGCTCGCCGTCCGCCGCGCTCACCGCGACGGCGTCCGGGGTGCGGGCGGCCTGCGCCTCGAACAACTCGTGCACGCAGCGCTCTTCCGGGAACTGCGCCCCGGTGCGGTTCCCGCGGGCGATCAGGGCCCGTTCGGCGGGCGAGCAGAGCTCGTACGCCTCCAGCGGCCGGTCGGGGTCGGCCAACAGCCCGTCCAGCAGCGTCCGGTAGTTCTCGGCGAGCCGGGCGACCGTGGTGCGGTCGAAGAGCGCGGTGGCGAACTCGAACCGGCCGTCCAGGCCGCCCTGCGGCGAGCGGTCCAGGTAGAGGCCGAGCTCGTACCGGGCGGTCGCGGTGCGCACGTCGAGCGGGCGGACCTCCAGGCCGTCCAGGTGCGGGCGGTGCTGGGTGTGGTTGTACGCGAAGACCGTCTGCACCAGCGGGGCGTGGCTCAGTCCGCCCTGCAGCCCGAGCCGTTGGACGATGTGGTCGAACGGGGTCTCCTGGTGGGCGAAGGCGTCCAGGCAGGTCTCGCGCAGCGCGCCCAGGTAGTCGGCGAAGGTCTGCCCGGGGGTGTGGTCGCTGCGGATCGGGAGGGTGTTGACGAAGAAGCCGAGGGTCTGTTCCAGGCCATCGCCCGGCCGGTTCGCGACCGGGGTGCCGACCACGAGGGACCGCTGTCCCGAGTACCGGTGCAGCAGGAGGGTGAACGCCGCGAGCAGGACCATGTAGTGCGAGGCGTTGTGCTGTTTGGCGACTTCGGTGAGGCGTTGCGTGGACGAACCGGAGAGTTTGAAGCGGACGTCCCCTCCGGCGAAGTCCTGGGTGGCCCCGCGCGGGCGGTCGGCGGGCAGCCGGAGCAGGCCGGGAACGCCGGTCAGCGCCGACTCCCAGGACGCCAGGTCGGCTTCGGCCGCGGGGCCGGCGAGGCGCTCGCGCTGTTGCACCGAATACCGTGGATAACTCACCGCGAGCGGCTCGGAAACCGGCGGGAGACCGGTTTTCACGTTCCGGTAGGAGCGGCCGATCTCGTCGATCAGAAGTCGGCCGGACTGGCCGTCCGTGATGAGGTGGTGGAGGTTGAGGTACAGGATGTGGTGGTTCTCGGACAGCTTCGCCAGCCGGATGTCGAAAAGCCCGGGGCGGCTCAGGTCGAAGGGTTGCGAGGCGGCTTCGGAAAGCCGGCGCAGGACCGCTCCGGCATCCGTTCCGAGGTTTTCCACCGGGAGTGCGAAGGGCAGTTCGTCGGCTATCAGTTGGACCGGCCGGTCCCCCCGGACGGCGAATCCGGTGCGGAGCGGCTCGTGCCGTCCGACCAGCGCGCGGATCGCCTCGGTGAGTGCCGGGACGTCGAGTTCACCGGTGATTCCGTAGGCGGCCGGCTCGTTGTACACCGGCACGTCCGGGTGGAGCTGGTGCAGGAACCAGAGGCGTTCCTGGGGGTGGGCGAGCGGGATCTCCCGGAGGGCGGGGTGCTGTTCCTCGGCCGGAATTCCGGTCCCGGTGTCCTGGTTCGTCATCCGGCGGTCCGACCTTTCCTTCCCGCGGATCGCCGGAATTCCGGTGGAGTTCGGCGATGCCGGGTCGTGATTGCGCGGTTCGGGGCATCTGGGCACTCCGGCGCAAGCTATTGACTGACGCCCGGGAAAGTCAAGGCCCCGGATCATTGATCCCCCCTGCGGCGGTTGGAGGGGTAACGGAGCGGTTGTGCCCGGTATGTCGCCGGGGTCGCGGGGTGCGGGCCGTCCGCCGGAGGGGCGGAGCGGCGGAGTCCGGTCGGCCGTTCCTGGCATGAACACCCGGGACAATGGGCAGGTCGACTGCTAGGGTCGGGTGATTGTGGGCTTGCCGATGACATGTCAGGATCGTTGCGGTGGCGGCGTTTCGTGACCTGGCCCTCGTGAACCCCACCGGCGCCGCGGTCCGCACGGCGACCCGGCACCTTTTCCCTCTCCTGAAACCACCATCGCAGAGGAGATCCCTGTGTCCAGTGGCGGTACTCAGCCCGAGCCGATACGGCCGACAGCCCGGAGGGCCACCCCGCGCCGACTCCTGATGTGTCGTCCGCAGCACTTCGACGTGACGTACTCCATCAACCCGTGGATGCACCCCGAGAAGCCGGTGGACCGCGAGTCGGCGCTGCTCCAGTGGGAGCGGCTGCGCGAGGTGTACCTGTCGCTGGGCCATACCGTCGAGGTGATCGAGCCGGTGCCCGGCCTGCCGGACATGGTCTTCGCCGCCAACGGCGCGACGGTGGTGGACGGCAAGGTCCTCGGGGCCCGGTTCCGGCACGTCGAACGGACCGCCGAGGGGCCGGCCTACCTGGCCTGGTTCGTCCAGCAGGGCTACCGCGAGGTGCTGTGGCCCGAGTTCGTCAACGAGGGCGAGGGCGACTACCTGCCGGTCGGGCGGCGGATCCTGGCCGGCACCGGCTTCCGCACCGACCAGCGCTCGCACTACGAGGCGCAGGAGTTCTTCGGGCTGCCGGTCACCTCGCTGACCCTGGTCAACCCCGAGCACTACCACCTGGACACCGCGCTCTCGGTGCTCTCCGACACCGAGGTGATGTACTTCCCGGCGGCCTTCACCCCCGGCAGCCGCTCCGTCCTGGAGACCCTCTTCCCGGACGCGATCCTCGCCGACGCCCAGGACGCCGCGGTGTTCGGCCTCAACGCCTTCTCGGACGGCCTCAACGTGGTGCTGCCGCAGGCGGCGGCCGGCCTGATCGAGCAGCTCCGGGAGCGCGGCTTCAACCCGGTCGGGGTGGACACCACCGAGCTCCTCAAGGCGGGCGGCGCCGCGAAGTGCTGCACCCTCGAACTGCGGCCCGAGCCGCGGGGCTGAGCCGCCGGGGCGTCGCCGCCCGGCGGAGCGGTCGCCCCGCTGTGCACCCGCCCCGCCGTGCAGTCGAGCAGTCGAGTCAACTCGCCGAACGACCCGGGCCGGACCGGGGCGTGGGAGGAATGAGGAGTCCGCGTTGCAGGCCGAGCAGAACAGAGCCGAGCCCGACAGGGCCGAGCACGACAGCACCGCCGCACCGGCCGTCACGGCGGAACGGCTGGCCGAACTCTCCGCCGGGCCCGCCGTCCCGGCGGCCGAGCCGGTGTACCGGCGCTTCGCGCGCTGGGCCGAGCGGGACGGCGGGCGCCCCGCCCTGCTGACCGGCATCGGCGACCTCGACTACGCGGAACTGGACAGCTGGGCCGGTGAGTTGGCCGGCCGACTGCACGCCGTCGGGGCCCGGCCGGAGCAGCGGGTCGCGATCTGCCTGCCGCGCTCGCCCGCCCTGGTCGCCGCGGTGCTCGCGGTGCTGCGGGCCGGTGCCGCCTTCGTGCCACTGGACCCGGAGTGGCCGAAGGAGCGGATCCGGGCCGTCCTCGCGGACGCCGAACCCTGCGCCGTCGTCGGCGACGCCCGCACCGCCGCGCTCCTCGACGGCGGGGCGGTCCCGGTGCTGGACGTGGACCACGGCGGCGGACGCCCGCTGGAGCCGGTCGCGGTCCGGCCGGACCACCTCGCCTACGTGCTCTACACCTCCGGCTCCACCGGCCGGCCGAAGGGCGTGCTGATCGAACAGCAGGCGCTCGCCAACTACGTGGACCACGCCGCCCGCGCCTACCTCACCGGCGACCCCGCCGCCGAGGGCGCCGCGCTGCACACCCCGCTCACCTTCGACCTGACGCTCACCGGCCTGCTCGCCCCGCTGGTCACCGGCGCCGGCGTCCGGATCGTCCCGGACGGCCAGGGGGTCGACGAACTGGCCGAACTGCTGCGCCAGGGCGTCCGGTTCGACCTGGTCAAGCTCACCCCGGCGCACCTGCGGATGCTGGAGCACGCCCTCCCGCTGTCCTTCCACACCCCCGAGGTGGGCACCTTCGTGGTGGGCGGGGAGGCGCTGCCGACCGAGCTGGTGCGCCCGTGGCTGGAGCGGATGCCGCAGCTGCGGGTGGTCAACGAGTACGGCCCGACCGAGGCCACGGTGGGCTCCTCGGCCGCCTTCGTGTCCGCCCCGCTCCCGGTCGGACCGGCCGTGCCGATCGGCCGGCCGATCGCCAACGTCCGCCAGTACGTGCTGGATCCGGACCTGGGGATCGCCGGGGTCGGGGCCACCGGGGAGATCCACATCGGGGGAGCTGGCCTGGCACGCGGGTACGCGGGGCTGCCCGGCCCGACCGCCGGGCACTTCGTCCCGGACCCGTACGGGCCGCCCGGCAGCCGGCTCTACCGGACCGGCGACGCGGGACGCTACCTCCCGGACGGCTCGGTGGAGTTCGTCGGCCGACTGGACGACGAGGCGAAGGTGAACGGCCACCGGGTCAGCCCGGGGGAGATCGAGGCGGTGCTCCAGCGGCACGAGCAGGTGGCGGCCGCGGCCGCCGTGGTCCGGGACGTCGGGGAGACCCGACGGATCATCGCCTTCGTGACCGGCCGGCCCGGGGCGCGGCCGGAGCCGGAGGCGATCCGGGCCTGGACCCGGGAGGTGCTGCCCGGCTACCTGGTGCCCTCGGTGGTGGTGCCGGTGGAGGACCTGCCGTTGACCGCGAACGGCAAGGTGGACCGCTCCCGCCTCCCGGACGCCCCCGTCGAGGCCTCCGGCCCGAGTGCCCCGCCGGTCACCCCGGTGCAGCAGGCACTGGCCGGGATCTGGCAGGAGGTGCTCGGCCTGGACGAGGTCGGGATCGACGACCACTTCCTGGACGTCGGCGGCGACTCGGTCGCCACCCTGCTGGTGGCGGGCCGGGCGGCCAGGCTGGGGATCCGGCTGGAGAGCCGGATGCTGCTCGACCACCCGACGATCCGCTCGCTCAGCGCGGCCCTGGAGCAGGAGTCGGAACAGGAGCAGGACCAGGAGTCGGAGCCGGGGTCCGCGCGGCCCGCGTCGGCGGTGAGCGCCCGATGACGCTCCCGTACCGGATCGAGCCGGACCGGGCGTCGACCCTGCTGGTCGACCACGCGCGGCAGCACCGGGCGCGGATCAGGGAGCTGGTCCGCGAGCACGGGGCCGTGCTGCTGCGCGGCTTCGCGCTGCGGGGCGTCGAGGACTTCGAGGAGACCGTCCGCCGACTGGCCGGCCCGCCGCTCGCGTACCAGGAGAAGTCGTCCCCGCGCAGCCGGATCCAGGGCGGGGTCTACACCTCGACCGAGCACCCGGCCCGGGAGGAGATCTTCTTCCACAACGAGAACTCGTACCAGGCCTCCTGGCCGATGACGCTGTTCTTCCACTGCGTCCAGCCGCCCGCCGACCGCGGCGCGACCCCGCTGGCCGACTGCCGGGAGATCCTCCGGCTGCTCGACCCGGAGGTGCTGGCCGACTTCACCCGGCGGCGCTGGATGCTGGTGCGCAACTTCGGCCCCGGCTTCGGCCTGCCCTGGCAGGAGGTCTTCGGGACCACCGACCGGGACGAGGTGGCGGCCTACTGCGCGGCCAACCGGATCGAGCCCGAGTGGCTCGACGACGGCACCCTGCGCACCCGGGTGGTCCGCGACGCCGTCCGGACCCACCCGGGGACCGGTGAGCCGGTCTGGTTCAACCACGCGGCGATGTTCCACCTGTCCACCCTCTCGCCCGGTGTCCGGGCCGGCCTCGAAGCCCTCTTCGCCGCCGAGGAGTTGCCCAACAACACCTACTACGGCGACGGCGGCCGGATCCCGGACGACGTGATGGCGCACGTGCGGGACTGCTACCGCAGGGCCGCGACGCGCTTCGACTACCGGGAGGGCGACGTCGTGATGCTCGACAACATGCTGACCGCCCACGCCCGCGAGCCCTTCACCCCGCCCCGCCGGGTCGCCGTCGCCATGGCCGAGCCGCTGAGCGGTTGAGCGGTTGAGCGGCCGGGTCGTCGGAGCGGTCCGGCGGGCCGCCGCCCGCGGTCAGTGCAGCAGGGGCAGGAAGAGGGTGTCGACGATCTCCTCCAGGACGTCGTCGGGCGCGGGCGCGAACGTGGTGAGGATCTGGAGGCGCAGCAGGTCGAAGGGGAGCGACTTGAGCCGGGGGGTGAGCCGGGCCGGGTCGACCTCGCCGCGGGCGGCGGCGCGTGCGAAGAGCAGGTCGAGTGCTTCGGCGCGGCCGGTGACCAGGGGGTCGACGAGGTCGGCGGGGCTGGTGCCGGACTCCTGGCGGTAGCCGGCCAGGTGCATCTGCACCACGGTGATGAGTTCGACCCGGGTGGTGTTGATCTCCCGCATCAGGGTGAGGACGTCCCCGCGCAGGCTCCCGGTGTCGGGGGTGTCGATCCGGGCCCCCCGGACGGCGTGCCCGATGGCGGCGCGGGCCAGTTCGTCGCGGTTGGGCCAGCGCCGGTAGAGGACCGGCGGGCTGGTGCCGGCGCGCTTGACGACGGCGTCCATGGTGAACCGGGCGTAGCCGTGGTCGGCGAGTTCCGCCCAGGCCGCGTCGAGCAGTGCCTTCTCCAGTGCCGGCCCGCGGCGTCGCTCGGCCATCGCCGACCCCTCCGTTAGGAAGACTTGTCTTTCTTATCCTAGCGCCCTACTCTGGCCGCCGTAAGATAGGACTCTGTATCTAAAGGAGCCGTCGTGGGCACCCCCCACCGCACCGACCCCGCCGCCGCACCCGCCGCCACGCCGTCCGGCCCCGACCGGGTGGACCCCGCCGTGTGGCGGCTGGCCGTCACCCTGATCACCGGCGCCCTCGCCGTCGTCTTCGACACCACCATCGTCAGCGTCGCCCTCGACGACCTCGCCGAGCGGCTGCACGCCCCGCTCTCCACCGTCCAGTGGGTGGGCACCGGCTACCTGCTCGCCGTGTTCGTCACCATCCCGCTGGCCGGCTGGGCCCAGGCGCGGTTCGGCGGCCGCCGGCTCTGGATCGCCGCCCTCCTCGGCTTCCTGCTGGGCTCCGTGCTCAGCGCCCTGGCCTGGGACGCGGCCTCCCTGATCGCCTTCCGGGTCGTCCAGGGCGTCGCCGGCGGGCTGATGATGCCGCTGGTCAGCACCCTGCTGATGCAGGCCGCCAAGGGGCGCAACACCGGCAAGGTGATGGCGATCATCACCGTGCCCACCGCGCTCGGCCCGATCCTCGGCCCGGTGCTGGGCGGACTGATCCTGCACGTCGCCGACTGGCGCTGGCTGTTCCTCGTCAACATCCCGTTCTGCGTCGTCGGCGTGCTGCTCGCCCGCCGCGACCTGCCCGACGACCGCCCGGGCCCGGACCGGCCGCGCGCCCGGCCGGACGTGCTCGGCATGCTGCTGCTCTCCCCGGGCTGCGCCGCCGTGATCTACGGCCTCTCCCGGGTCGACGGCCGGGGCGGCTTCGCCACCGCCGAGGTGCTCGTCCCGCTGCTCGGCGGGCTCGCCCTGGTCGCCGGCTTCACCACCCGGGCGCTGGCCCGCCCCGAGGGCGCCCTGGTCGGCGTGCGACTGTTCCGCCACCGTTCGGTGGCCTCCTCCGCCACCCTGCTCTTCCTGGGCGGCGTCGCCCTGTACGGGCCGATGCTGCTGCTGCCGCTGTACTTCCAGCAGCTGCGCGGGCAGGACGCGCTCGGCGCCGGCCTGCTGCTCATCCCGCAGGGCGTCGGAGCGCTGCTGGCCCGCGGCCTGGCCGGCCGCTACACCGACCGCTTCGGCCCCCGCCGGGTCTCGCTGGCGGCCTTCGTCCTGGTCGCCGCCGCCACCGTGCCGTTCGCCTTCGTCGGCGCCGACACCGGTCTGCTCCCGCTGGCGGCGGCCCTGTTCGTCCGCGGCCTCGCGCTGGGCGCCGCCATGATCGCCCCGGCCGGTGCCGCCTTCGCCGGTCTGGAGCGCGCCGAGATCCCCGACGCCAGCATCATCACCAGGGTCGCCCAGCAGATCGGCGGCTCGGTGGGCATCGCGCTGCTCACCGTGGTGCTCCAGCACGGCACCGGCGGCATCCGCACCTCGACCGCCCTGGCCCAGGGCTTCGACCAGGCCTTCTGGTGGTCGGTGGCGCTCACCGCCGCCGCCGTGCCGCTCTGCCTGCTGCTGCCCGGCCGCCCCGAGACCGGCCGCCCCGCCGCCGAGGGCGCCGCTCCGGCCGGTGCCGGGGACTGACGCACCGAGGGCCGAAGCGCCGTCGGCCCCGCACCCGGAGGAGACG
>NZ_JBHZCN010000054.1:0-63046 GCF_042755465.1 Kitasatospora sp. NPDC059160
GAACGAGCGCAGCCACGCCAGGAGTAGGGCGTATCCCTCGGCGTTGGCTTCGAACTGCTCGGATCCCAGCGGGCGTCCGGCCGAGTCGATGGCGGCGGCGGTGTGGGTGTCCTTGTGGGTGTCGACGCCGCCGGTGATCTCGCGGTCCTGGTGTGCGATGGTGGACATCGCCGTCCTCTCCATTGATCCGGGTGGGGCGGCAGCCGCCGGTCCGGCGGGCGGACAGGACAGTGAAGGGGCCTCTGGCCAGGCTCTTATGAAGTCACGCAAGCCGGGCCGGCGGATGCTCACGAGCGGCTCCCGGACGAGGCCGACAGATCCGGTTGAGGACCCGAGGTCAGTCAGAGGTTGAGTCAGACCTGCCCGGGAACCGCTCATGAACATCCTCACTGTCAGATGTGCTCGATTCCCAAAGCCCCCTTGGTAGTTGTGTTGCTTTACCAATCGGTTCGGGGGCTTGGACGAAGATCGCCCCGGTTCGTATCCTCAGCCCGTTCCGTCATGTCCTCGGCACTCAGGGAGTGGGTGTGCGCGTCCGGCTGTTGGGCCGAGTCGAGCTCCGTTGCGAGCAGGGGCGCCCCGTCGCCCTGGCGGGTGCGCGCCGCAGGGAGGTGCTCGCCCTGCTCGCGAGCGAACTCAACGACCACGTCACCGTCGAGCGGCTGCTCGACACGGTGTGGGAGGGCGCGCCGCCGCCCACCGCCCGCGCCGCCCTGCACGGGCACGTCTCCGCCGTCCGGCGCAGCCTCGGCGAGGGCCTCACCCTGCTCACCCGCGCCCAGGGCTACGTCCTCGTCGGGGACCCCGAACTGGTCGACGCCGAGCACTTCCAACGGCTGACGGCCGCCGCCGAGGAGACCGCCGACGCCGTACGGGCCGCCGCCCTCCTGCGTGAGGCCCTCGACCTCTGGGACGGTCCCGCCCTCACCGACTCCGGCTCGCTCACCCTGACCGCCACCACCGGCCGACGGCTCGACACCGCCCGTACCCACGCGGTCGAGCGGCTCGCCGATCGGCTGCTGAGCCTCGGCCGGGGCGCCGAGGCCCTCGACGACCTCCGGGCCGTCGTCACCGCCGACCCCCGGCGCGAGCCCGCCGCCGCCCTGCTGGCCCGCTGCCTCCGGCAGGCCGGGGACGGCCGTCCCGCCGCTCCCGTTTCCATTCCCGCCCCCGTGCCTGCCCCCGTGCCCGCCTCCGGCCCCGCCGCCGGCCCCGGCGACGCCCTGCCCAGGCCCGGCACCGCCCTGGTCGGGCGCGCCGACGACCTGCGCCGCCTGGACGACGCCGCCTGCCGCGCCGACGGCCGGCCCGTGCTCGTCACCGGAGTCGCCGGGGCCGGGAAGAGCAGCCTCGTCCTGCACTGGGCCCATGCCAGTGCCGACCGCTTCCCCGACGGCCGGATCCACCTCGACCTGCGCGGCTTCGGCGAGGAGGAACCCCTCACCCCGGCCGCCGCCCTCGCCCTCCTGCTCACCCGCCTCGGCGTCCCGCCCGCCGAGGTACCCGAGGACCGGGCCCGGGCGGGCGCCCTGCTCCGGCGGCTGACCGAGGGTCGGCTGCTGCTGATCGTCCTCGACGGCGCCCGCTCCGCCGAACAGGTCGAACCGCTGCTGCCCGGCGCCCCCGAACCCGTCGTCGTGGTCACCAGCCGCTCCCGGCTCACCGACCTCGTCGTCCGCGAAGCCGCCATCCCGCTGCCCGTCGGCGGCCTGCCCGAGGACGAGGCCGTCGACCTGTTCAGCCGGATCGCCGGCCCCGAGCGGGTCGCCGCCGACCCGGCCGCCGCCCGCCGGCTCGCCGCGCTCTGCGACGGGCTGCCCCTCGCCCTGCGGGTGGCCGGCGCCCGGCTCGCCTCCCGGCCCGCCTGGTCCCTCGACGACCTCGTCCACGAGATGTCCGACCGGACCACCGGACTCGCCGCCCTCGCCACCGGCGGCACCCTCGGCATCGCGGCCGCCCTCGGCCGGACCGTCCGCGCCTTGCCCGCCGAGGCCCGTCGGCTGTTCACCCTGTCCGGACTCCACCCCGGCGGGACCCTCGACAGCGCCGCCGCAGCCGCCCTCGCCGGTGTCCCCCGGGCCCGCGCGCGCGAACTCCTCGCCGAACTGGACGCGGCCCACCTCGTCCAGGAGGCCTCGCCCGGCCGCTTCCGCGGCGACCGCCTGGCGGGCCTCTACGCTGCCGAACTCGCCGCCGAACTCCCCGCCCACGACCGGGCCGAGGCGACCCGCCGCCTCCTCGACCACGCCGTGGACGCGGCCGCCGCGGCCCTCGAACGCCTCACCACCGCCGTCCCCACCCAGTGCCTCTCCGCGCGCGCCTTCGAAACCGCCGACCAGGCCCTGGAATTGGCCCGCGGCCTGGTCACCGGCCTGGCCCGGCAGCTGACCGAACGTCCGGGCCCGGACCGGGTGGCGGACGGCGGGCCGGAGCGCATCCTCGACCGGCTGAGCCGCACCCTCGCCGAAGCCTGCCGCGGACCGGCCACCGGGCCCGCCCCGACGGAGCCGCCCCACGGCCACACCCACACCGCCCCCGAGGGCGCTGAGGGCGCCGACCCCGGGGAGTGCGCCCTGATGGACCGCCTCCTCGCCGACCTCCTCCGCACCACCCCGGTGGTCCGACGCACCGAGCCCCCCGGTGCGGGCCCGGCCCCGGCCCCGGCCGTCCCGGCGGACGCGCGGGCACCGGGGCCGAGGCCGGGTCCGAGGCCGGGCTGAACCTCGGGTACGACGGCTCGCTACGGCCGTCCGCCCCGAGGCCACCCCTGGGCGTCGAAGACGGCGACCGGGTCGAGGTAGTCGCGCCAGTGCTTCACCTTGCGGTCCTCGACGGTCAGCACGGAGACGAAGTGGTTGTCGTAGGGCCGCCCCGTCGGAACCGACCTGCCGTGGACCGCGTACTCCAGCACCACCACCGAGGTCTCGCGGTCCCGGTGCACCCGGAGGCCGTCCGCGCCGTGCAGCTCCACGTAGTCGCCGTAGTCGCGGTACAGGTCGACGATCCCCTGGCGCCCCTCGACCCGCCGCGGGTACCCCGGGACGGTGATCACGAACTCGAAGACCACGTCCTCGGCCAGCAGGTCGTAGAAGTCCTCGCCGTCGACCAGGCCGTCCAGTCCCTCCTTGACGATCCGGAAGAACGGGCTGTTCGCCCCCACCAGGGGGGTGTCGTCACCGACGGTCCTGCTCATTTCGCCTCCGGGGGCCGGGTACGGGCGTGGTTCACGGCTCCATGCTCGCGGCTCGGGGGAGGTCTTCCCGGCGCGAATCGCCCGGTTTCCGGCGGGCGGCTCGCGCGGGCCCGCCGCGATCAGCGGCCTGGCCCGGCGCCCGCACGCCCGTGGCCGTCAACCGGTGGCGGGCGCCAGGTCGTGCACCAGGAAGTGGAGCTGCCCGTCGTCCGTGGACTCCGCCCACAGCCCGTCGGCGTCCAGCACGGACGCCGCGACCATCCGGGCCTCGGCGACCAGCTCGGGACGGTGGTCGAAGCCCGGCCACGGCAGGACGGGGAAGTCGTTCTCCTCGCCGTACCGCCGGACCCGCTCGATGTCGCCGAGGACCGCGCGCGGCAGCGAGTCGTTCGCCCAGGACCACAGCCAGGACTGCTGGGCGAGGCTGACGCTGCCGATCATCGTGAGACGGCCGGCGAGGAACACCTTCCCGGCGCGCGACCAGGTGATCCGCGCATCGTCCAACGACCAGTGGTACTGCACGTCACCCGACGGCCCGAAGCGGTCGACCATGAGGGCCTGCCGGGCGCGGGCACGTTCGCGGGCCGCGAGTACGACCTCCTCCCAGTCGGAGTGGTCATGCTTCGAGCGGTCGTTCACGGTGTCTCCTCGTACAGAACTTTCGGCGAGATCCTCTCATCCGGCGGGCGGGGGAGGAGGTGTCAGTGGTCTGCGGTTGACTGGTGCGATGGACGAACTCGCCGACCACCTCCACCGCGTCGACGCCCTGCTGGCCCGTCCGGCACCGGGCCTCGCCCGCCTGCCGGTGGCGACCGGTGGCGACCTGGACGCCGCCCTGCGCCGCCTGGTCGAGGCGCTGCGCCCCCGCTGGGGGTCCTCGCGCACCCTGGCCACCGGCGGCTTCGTCGACCCCACCCTCGACGAGGGCCGCGGGCTGCCGTTGGTGTCAGCGTTCCCCGGGGGCGTGGTCGACCTGTGCGGGTGGGCGGTGGGCGGGCGCTGGGTCGGCTGCGGGATCGTCCGGCCGGACGGCGGGAGCGGCGAACCGCAGCTCCTCGTGCTGACGGCTCCCCGGGCGGACCCGGCGGAACTCGCCCTTCCCGCCGACTACTTCGAGGAGGACGACCGGGCCGAAGGGTCGGGTGCCCGCTGGGTGCGACGGCTCGCCGCGGTGACCGGCCGGCCCCGGTCGCGGCAGTGGTCCGTCGACTGGCCGTCGGCCGAGGCCGGGCTCGGCACCGCCCTGCCAGCCGACTACCGGCACTTGGTGGAGCACTTCGGCCCCGGCACGTTCGCGGGTTTCCTCGACATCTTCCTGCCCGGTCCCCAGCCCGGCTCCGACGATCCCTCCTGCCTGGTGAGGAACGCCCGAACCCTCGCCGAACTCGCCGCCGCCCACCCCGACATCGCCGCGGTCTACCACCCCTACCGGCTCCACCCCGCCCCCGGCGGGCTCCTGCAGTGGGCCGGCTCCGTCCAGGCCGACCAGTTCTACTGGCTGACGGAGGGCCCGGACCCGGACCGGTGGCCGGTCCTCGCCCGCAACGAGGACGGCGACCACGAGGCCCGCTTCGACGGCTCCACCGCCGAGTTCGTCCACCGCCTCCTCGCCGACCACCGGCACCCCTTCTCCATCGCGGAACTCCTCGACCACCGCGACTTCGAGCCGTACGAACCCCACTCCTCCTGCGAGGACGAGTGACGGACGCAGGCCCGCCGCCCCGGCCCGGGCGTGCCGTCAGGCCGGGAGGGCGTCGAGCCATTCGGTCAGCAGGCGGTTGACCTCCGCGGGCCGCTCCTGCTGGATCCAGTGCCCGCAGCCGTCGAGGAGGTGGGCGGCCGCCAGGCCGGGCAGGGTGGTGGGGAAGGCGGCGATCGCGTCGGCCAGCCAGGTCGTGGAGGCGTCCAGCGTCCCGCCGATGAACAGGGACGGCTGCTCGATCGGCGCGCCGCGGTACGGGGCGAGGTCCGCCCAGTCGCGGTCCATGGCGCGGTAGCGGTTGAGCGCCCCGGTCATGCCGGTGCGCTCGAACTCGCCCGCGTACACGTCGAGGTCCTCCTCGGTCAGCCAGCCGGGGAGCGCGCCCCGGGGGAAGCGGTCGCGCAGGCGGCCGCCGGCGCGGGCCAGGAAGTGCGGGTCCGGCTCGTCCCGGCCCGGCATGGTGTCGGCGGACAGGGCCGCGTAGAAGCCCGCGAGCCAGCCCCGGAGGTCGGACTCCATCTCCGCCTCGGCCCGGCCGGGCTCCTGGAAGTACGAGACGTAGAACTCCTCCTCCTCGCCGCCCAGTTGGGCGAGTACCTCGCCGGGGCGGGGGCCGCCGGGCGGCGCGTAGGGGACGCTCAGCAGGGCGACGGCGCGGAAGGCCTCGGGGTGCAGCAGGGCGGAGGTGGCCGCGATCCCGGCACCCCAGTCGTGCCCGACGAGCACCGCCCGCTCCTCGCCGAGGGCGCGGACCACGGCGACGTTGTCCGCCGCCAGGTCCACCATCCGGTAGGCGTCCGGCCCGGCCGGCGTGCAGGACCGGCCGTAGCCGCGCACGTCGAGTGCCACGGCCCGGTACCCCGCCGCGGCGAGGGCCGGGAGCTGGTGGCGCCAGGAGTACCAGGACTCGGGGAAGCCGTGCAGGAGCAGCACCAGCGGTCCGCTGCCCTGCTCGACCAGGTGCAGGCGCCCGGCGGGCCCCTCGACGGTGCGGTGGTGCGGTTCGGCGGACGGCAAGGGGCGGTTCATCGCAACTCCTCGGTGAACGGGCGGGTGCGGCTGCCCACCGATCATGCGGCGCCGCGCCCGCCCGGTGCGAGGATCCTTGACATCCTGGCAAACTGGCAGGACAGGGCATGGGTGAGGGTACGACCGGAGGGGGCGGGCAGCGGTGACGGAGGACCGTACGGCCGACGTGCTGGCGAGCATCGGCCCCCGGCTGCGGGCCGCGCGCGAGCGGCGCGGGACCACCCTCACCGGCGTCAGCCGCGCGACCGGGATCGCCCTGAGCACGCTGTCGCGGATCGAGACCGGCCGGCGCCGACCGACCCTGGAGGTGCTGCTGCGACTCGCGCAGGAGTACGGTGCCTCACTCGACGAGCTGGCCGGCACCGCTCCCGCTCCCCCCGCCGGCACGACGACACGGCGGCGGCGCACCGACGCCACCGAGAAGTCCGTGCTGCCGCTGACCCGCTACGTGGGTGGCCTGCACGCCCACAAGCACGTCCTGCCCGCCGCCGCCACCACCGCCGACGCCGACGCGCCACCGGCCCGGCCCCGGCAGTCCTCCCACGACGGGTACGAGTGGCTCTGCGTCCTGTACGGGCGGCTCCGGCTGGCCCTCGGCGACCAGGACCTGATCCTGGTCGCCGGTGACGTCGCCGAGTTCGACACCCGCACCCCCCACGGCGTCGCGAACGCCGGGACCGACGCCCCGGTCGAGTACCTGGTCATGTTCGGCCCCCAGGGCGAGGTCCTCCGCCCCCGCACCCCGCCCCTCGGCCGCACCGCCCGCTAGCGGAGCGGCCTCCCGGCGGGCAGGTGCCGAGCGGGCAACGGCAGTTGCCGGCCCCGACCGGCAGGCGGGCAGGCGGGCAGGCGGGCAGGCGGGCAGGCGGGCAGGCGGGCGGGCGGATGCCGGGGCCGGGCGGGTTCGGTGCGATCATCCTCGGATGCGAGAGATCGACGAGTTGACCGAGGTGGACGATCCGGCGTGGCCCGAGCTGGCGGCGGCGATCTCGGCGGCGGCCGTGCCGGTGGAGGTGCTGCCGGTCGACCAGGAGGAGGGGCGCCGCTGCCTCCTGCAGTTGCAGGTGACGGCGCGGTCGGTGCTCGGCGCCCTGGTCCTGAACACGGGCGGGCTGCTGCTGGACGACGGGTGGGTGCGGGTGTTCGGCGGCGGCTCGGCCGCGGCCGGGGGCCTGCCGAGCCTGGGCCGGGTCAACGGGTTCCCGGCGGCCTTCGAGTCCGCCTGGCACCCCGCGGACGGTCTCGTCGTCGGCCACGACGCCGTGGGCGGGGTCTTCGCGCTGAACGGCCACGACCCCGCGGCGGCGGGCCGTCCGGGCGCGCCGGGGCAGATCACCTACTTCGCTCCCGACACCCTGGAATGGGAGGCCCTGGAGATCGGCCACTCGGCCTGGGTCTCCTGGCTGCTCTCGGGCGGTGCGGAGAGCTTCTACGACGGTGTGCGCTGGCCCGGTTGGCGGGCGGAGGCCGCGGCCCTGACCCCGTCCCAGGGGATCACGGTGTTCCCGTTCCTGTGGTCCGAGCAGGCCCAGGCGGACCTGGCGGCCACCAGCCGCCGGGCGGTGCCGATGCACGAGGTGCTCGGAGTGGCGGCCGACTTCGCCGGGCAGGCGGGGCTGACCGACCCGGGATTCCTCGGCGAGGTCTGAGGCGACGCGCCCACCTGCGCCGGCGGGCGTGAAGACGCCGCGGCCACATCCCCTTCGCACCGCACGAACCGCACGAGGAGCTGCACATGGACCACCGGGACGTCGACACGGCCCTGGCGGAGTCGCTGAAGGTCCTGGGACCGCATGCCGACGAGGACTGGACGGTGCCGGCCGGTCCGCTGGAGTGGAGCTGCTGGGAGACGGCGGCTCACATCGCGCACGACCTGCTGGCCTACGCGGGGCAGGTGGCAGCACGTCCCGCCGACTCCTACCTCCCGTTCGACCTGACCGTCCGCCCCACCGCCTCCCCGGCCGAGGTGCTCCGGACGGTCGCCGCCTGCGGCCGCCTCCTCAGCTCCGCACTGGCCGCGGCCGGTCCGACCTCGCGTGCCTGGCACTGGGGTCCCTGCGATCCCGAGGGCTTCGCGGCCATGGGCGTCGCTGAAATCCTGCTGCACACGCACGACATCACCCAGGGGCTGGCCGTGGACTGGCAGCCGCCCGCACCGCTGTGCGCGGCCGTCCTCGGTCGGCTGTTCCCCGACGCTCCTCCCGGAGACCCCGTCCAGGTGCTGCTCTGGTGCACCGGCCGCCAGGAACTGGACGGCCTTCCCCGCCGAACCTCATGGGTGTGGAAGGCGGCGCGCTCCGACTGACCGCACGGGCCGGTCGGTGGGGCGGCGGGCGGCGTCGGTGCGAGGGCACCGGCGCCGCCTTCGCGTTCCGGGGGCCCGGGGGCCGGACCCCGGGGTCATTCCGCGACCGGCAGCCCGGCCTCGCGGGCGAGCACACCCAGGGCCCGGCGGAGGGACTCGCGTTCGGCGGGGGAGAGGGCGGCGGCCAACTCGTCGTCGACGGCGTGCGCCAGGGCGGTGCACTCGTGGAGCAGGGAGCGGCCGTCCTCGGTGAGGGTCAGCGTCTGGCGGCGGCGGTCGGCGGGGTCGCGCTCGCGGGCCACCGCGCCCAGCGCCTGCAACTGGTCGGCCAGGCTGACCACCAGGCTCGGCGCCACTCCCATCACCTGGGCCAGCTCCAGTTGGGAGGCGGCGGCACCCGCGTCGAGGGTGGCGAGCAGCGCGACGTGCTTCGGCTTGAGGCCGCGGCTCTCGACGGCGGCGGTGAAGCGCGCGGTGGCGACGGTGCCCAGGGTGCCGAGGCGGAAGGCGAGCGAGGAGGTCAGCGAAGGGGGGTTGACGGCGTCCATGGCGGCGATAATATCTCCACAGAATCATTCAGAGCTCGAATCATTGGAGGCGTGCTTGATATGCGGGGGACGATGACCGACTCACCGCCGCTCGGGGCCGGCGCCCTGGCGCTGCCGCACCTGGCGACGGCGCGGCGGGCCACCGGAGGCGCACGATGACCGCGCTGCTGCGCACGGCCGACGACGCGCTCGCCTTCCTGCTCGAACTCGCCGTCTACGCCGCCGCCGTACGGTTCGCACTCACCCGGCGCACCACCCGGCCGGCCCGCTGGGCACTCGCCCTCGCCCTGCCCGCCGGGTACGTCGCGGTCTGGGCCCTGTTCGGCGCACCGGGCGCGCAGGTGCCGCTGCACGGGGCGGCCCGGGCGGTGCTGGACCTGGTCTGGTTCGGCAGCGCGGCCGTCCTGCTCCGGGCAACGGGGCTGCGCCGTACGGCGGTTGTCTTCGCGCTGGGCTACCTGCTGACCACGGCGGTGCACCTGGCGCTGAGCTGAGGCGGGCCGAGGTGGGCCGTGCCGTGCGGCGGGGCGACGGCCGACCGGGGGAGCGGTGAACCGGAGCGGGGCGGCGGGCCGTATCCCCCGGCGAGAAATCCCCGTGGGCGGCGGCGGACCCGGGACGGGCCGGGTGTCGGCCGGCCCTGACTCAGGAGAGCGACCGCCATGCCCAAACACCGGCTCAGCCGCCGTCGGCGGATCGCCGCCGCTGCCACCGCGATCGCGGCCGGCGGTGTCCTGATCGTCGCGCAGAACGACGCCCCGGCCGCCGCCACCGACCCGGTGGGCCTCAACGCCGCCTACGAGTACCTGGGTTGGGGCGATGCCCAGGACCCGGTCGCGGTGATGAAGGCGACCGGGCTCAAGCAGTTCACCCTCGCCTTCCTGCTCGCCGGCCAGGGCTGCGACCCGCGCTGGGACGGCAGCCGTCCGCTGACCGGCGGGGACGACGAGGCGAAGATCAAGGCGATCCGCGCGGCCGGCGGCGAGGTGGTGGCCTCCTTCGGCGGCTGGGACGGCGCCAAGCTCGGCGAGAAGTGCGCGGACTCCGCCCAACTCGCCGCCGCCTACCAGAAGGTGATCGACGCCTACCAGTTGAGGGCGATCGACATCGACATCGAGTCCACCGAGCTGACCAGCGCCGACGCCCGGCAGCGGGTGGTCGAGGCGCTCGGTGCGGTCAAGGCGAAGAACCCCGGCCTGCGGGTCTACGTCACCTTCAGCACCGAACTGAACGGCCCGGACGCCGACGGCGCGGACCTGATCGCCCGGGCCGCCAAGGCCCGCGTGGAGGTGGACGGTTGGGTGGTGATGCCGTTCGACTTCGACAGCCACCCCGGCACCATGGTCGACGCCACCGTCTCCGCCCTGACCGGCCTCCAGCAGGCCCTCGTCCACGCCTACGGCTACGACGCGGACACCGCCTGGCGGCACACCGGCCTGTCCTCCATCAACGGGCACTCCGACAGCAAGGACGAGCTGGTCGGCCCGGCGGACTTCCGCGCCATGCGGGACTTCGCGGCCGCCCACCACCTGGCCCGCTTCACCTACTGGGCCGTCAACCGGGACCGCCCGTGCAGCGGGGAGTTCACCGCGGAGAGCGCCTCGGTCTGCGGCGGGATCCAGCAGGACCCGTACGCCTTCACCAGGATCGTGGCCGGCTACCACGTCGACTCCACCCCCGGAGGACCTGTCGGCACCAGCTCCCACTGCCCGGACCCCGAGCCCGCCAATCCCGAGCCCGCCACCGGTGTGACCACCACCGCGAAGCCCGCGGCCGACGGCGGGCCACCCGCTCCGACGTCCACCCGCAAGCAGACCCGGCGCGCGGCGACCGAGGCCACCGCCGCCACCGGGATGCCGGCGGACGACCACCAGCCGCCGGAATCGGGCGCCTCACCGTCGCCGACGGCCACCCGGCAGCAGGAGCGGCGCGCGGCGAGCACCGCCACCGCCACGGCCGGGGAACCGGCCGGTCCGACGGACGACGGCTCCGACGGGCCCACGGCGAGCCCGAGCGCGAGCCGGACCAAGCACGGGACGCCCAGGGCCACCGCCTCCGCCGCGTCCCCCACCGAGTCCCGCGCCACGAGCACCCGTACGGCCCCCGCGACGCCGACGGCGGACTGCACCACGGTCTCGGCCCCCGCGCCCGGCCCGACCACCCCGACCGACGCGCCGACCGGTACCGGTGCCGGTACCAGTACCGGCACGGGCACGGCTCAGCCGAGCCGGACGCCGGCGCCCACCGCGACCGCGACCGCCCCCGCCTCCGACCCCGATCCGGAGCCGACCGACGAGCCCACCACGGCGCTCCCTGCCCCGACCCCGACCCAGTCCTCCGCCCCCACGACGTCCCCCAGTCCCGCCGCCCCCGCCCCGGCGCCCACCACCGAAGCGGCCTCCGGTACGGCCTCCGGCACGGGCTCCGGCACCGGCCAGGCCCTGGCCCACACCGGCGGCGGCGACGCCACCGGCATCCTGATGGAGGGCGCCGGCGCCCTGCTGCTGCTCGGCGGCGCCTTCGGCATGGTCGGCACCCGCCGCCGCCGCGAAGGCGAGCGCGCCCGGTAGCGGGCACCGCCCCGGGCCGAGCGGCCGACCGCCCGGCCCGGGGTGAGGAGCCATGAGGTGACCGAGCGCATGGCGGCCCGCGCGGTGGAGGACGCGCGGGACGGTTTCCCGGGATGCGGGCCGGGACGCTGCGGATCCCCCGGTGGCCGAGGGCTGCGGCGGACGCCGTCCTTCCGTCCGTCGGCCCAGCTCAACGGCTGCGCCCGTTGGGTGCCGCGCCCGGGTGGCGGCTCGTCCCATCGTCCGGGCGGGTGCCGTGAGACGCGGCCGTCCGGCGGATGGGACGGCGTACCCCTCCCGTACGGGTGGCCGGGTGAGGCAGAGTTCTGACGAATCATCATGGATTTGGAGACCCCTGTGAACACCGTCCTCCCCACCCGGCGCCGCTTGTCGCTGGGCCTGGCCCTGGCGTCCGTGCTGACGGGCGTCGGCGCCTTCACCGCCTCGGCGGCCTCCGCCGCGACCGTGCCGGCCCCGATACCGATCACCTCTCCGTCCTGCCCGGCCAACCTCCAGAAGGGCGAGGTCGACGGCTGCGTCACCCAGCTCCAGCTGGAGCTCAACCAGACCGGCGCCCACCTCACCGTGGACGGGCAGTTCGGCTCGGGTACGGACACGGCGGTGCGCGACTTCCAGACCGCGCACTCCCTGGACGTGGACGGCATCGTCGGCCGGGCCACCAAGGCGGCCATAGACGCGGCCGCGGCGGCCGCCTCCGGCACGGTCGACCTGCGCACCCAGTGCGGGGACCTGCAGAAGGGCGCCACCGGCGCGTGCGCCAAGACCCTGCAGTCCATGCTGAACACCTTCAACGCGGGCCGCCTCACCGTGGACGGGCAGTTCGGCCCCGCCACCGACACGGCGGTGCGCAACTTCCAGGCCGCGCACGCCCTGGCCATCGACGGCATCGTCGGCACGGCCGTCAAGAACGCCCTCTACGGCAGCAAGCCCGTCCCGCTGCCCAGCGGCCCGATCGACTCCACCAAGGTCCTGAACGCGGCCAAGTCCTACCTGGGCGTCCCGTACGTGTGGGGCGGCGGCCACTCGCTGCGCGGCGAGGGCCCCGGCCCGTCGCTGGGCACCTGCGACGGCTACACCGGTTCGATCCAGCCCTGCCCGGCCAACACCACCGTCGGCGTGGACTGCTCGGGCCTGGTCCGCGCGGCCTTCTGGTTCGGCGCCGGCATCGACCTCGCCAACGGCGGCGACACCACCGAGCAGACCCTGGACAAGCACCTCACCCCGATCACGGAGTCCCAGCGCCGCCCGGGCGACGTCGAGTACTTCGGCAACGGCCCGCACGACACCCACCACGTGGTGATCTACGCCGGCACCGACTCCGCCACCGGCGCGGACATGATGTACGAGGCCAAGGAGACGGGTACCAACGTGCACTACGCCGGTCTGCGCACCGGCGGGTACTGGTACCGCGTGACCGCCTGACGGTCCGACGGTCTGACAGCAGGCCCGGACGGGCGCTCGCGCGGGTGACGGTTGCCGTCACCCGCGCGTCGCGTCACCCCTGGCAGGTGACCCGGACCGCGGCGGCCGCGAGGTGGGCGTGGGTGGCCCGGCCGGAGCCGGTCCAGTCCTGGCCGCGGTTGTGGAGGCGGACGGTCAGTGGTCCGGCCTGGGCGCGGAAGGTGCCGGCGTCCACCCAGCTGCCGCGGTGGGAGACCTGGTCGACGGTGAAGGACCCGAGGTCGGCGCCGGAGACGGCGGCCACCGTGTAGGCGGGGGCACCGCCGACCTGTTGGACCGAGGAGGAGTCCGGGACGTAGACGGCGACGGCGCAGGAGGCCGGGCCGGGGCCGGTGTCGAAGGTCCACAGGGCGTAGGTGCTGTTGTCGTCCTTGGCGCGGTCGCCGGACATCGGGACCGCGTCGTACCGACCGTCGCAGGAATCGCCGCCGTAGCCGCCGCTGCTGACGGTGACCCAGCCGTCGGCCCCCTGGCGGAACGCCCCGACCTCCTGGAACCGGGCGCCGGGGCCGGAGCAGCCGAGTCCGGCGACGGCCCGGTAGCCGGGGGCGGGCTGTGGGGCGGGCGGGGCCTGCGGGGCGGCCGGGGCGGCCGAGGCGGGTGTCGCGGCTGGTACGGGGGTGGTGGCCGCCGGGGCGGCGGGCCGGGAGGCCTGGGCCGTGGGCGGGGCCTGGTGCGGGTCGTCGGTCGGGGACGGCGCGGCGGACGGGCTCCCGGTGGGCGTGCCGGTGGGGTCGGCGGAGCTGCCGGTCGGCGCGGTCGGCGCGGTCGGCTCGGTCGGCCCGGTGGGTGCGGGCGTCGGGGGGTGGGCCCGGCCGTGGGTGCCCAGGGGCGAGCGGCCGGTCGGCGCGGCGGCCGCGGCCGGGTCGCCGCTGCCGCCGTCCGGCTCGATGAACGGGGCGACGAGCAGCAGGACCGCGCCGGTGGCCATCGAGGCGGCCATCGCGATCCGCCGGGCGTCCCAGCGGGACCGGTCGCCCAGCCGGCCGAGGCCGGCGGACAGCCGGGCGGCGAGCGTGGCGGCGGTGGGGTGCGGCGGGTCCGGTTCGCCTTCCTCTTCCTCGGCGATCCAGGGCAGTTGGAGGCCGGGGCCCGGTGTCGTGCCGTGCGGGTCCTCGTTCAACGGGGGCCTCCGGCGGGGTCGGTGAGGTCGGCGGGGACGGTGAGGGCCTCGGCCGGGGCCCCGGCGGTGTCCGCCCCGTCCGGCAGCGGTGCCCGGACCCCGGTGCGGGTCGGGCCGGACGGTGGCCGGGCCGGGGTTCCGGCCGCTGCGGGCGCCGCCGCGCCGGCCGGGTGCGGCCGGGCGGGAGCGGGTGGGGGCGGGACGTGCACCGCGAGGAGTCCGGCCGTGACGAGGCCGGCGGCGGCCGCGCAGCAGATCACGGAGATCCGCCTCGGTGATTCGGTCCTGGTCACGTGTGCTCTCCCCGGGTGACGGTGCTCGCCGGGTTGCACGGCCGGCGGGCACCGACCGGTTCACGGCACCGACCGGTTCACGGCGCCGACCGGTTCACGGGTGCCGACCGGTTCACGCTGGTTCGAACCTCCCGGGCCCGCCGTCCGTGGTACCGGGTGGGGCCGGGCGACGAACCGGCGCGGACGGACGAGGGAGGACCGCAGCGATGGCCTGGTACCAGGGGCCGAGCCGGATCACGGTGACGGCGGTGGAGGGCGAGTGGCCGCAGCGGGCGGTGGTGACCGTCAGGGGCGCCGCCCCGGTGGAGATCCCGGCGACGGTCGGCGCGGTCCACCTGGTGGCGGCCGACAGCTGGCAGCTGGCGCTGGAGCACCGCTACGGCTCCGAGTGGTGCCCCAACATCCGTGCCGTGCAGGGGCGTTGGCAGGAGATCCGGGGCGTGCTGACGCAGTCCGTGCACAGCCGTAACCGCGACCGGGCGGGCGACCGCCGGGACCGCAACCTGGTGCTGCGGATCGAGCGGGTCGAGCCGGACGGCGGCACGCCCGCACCTGCGGCCGGGCCGGCGCCGTCGGCGGCACGCCGCACCACGGCCTCCGGCGCGGCGGCGCCCGCGGCCTCGGGCGTACGGACGACCGCAGGCGGCTCGGCCCGCCCCACCACCTCGACGGCCTCCACCTCGACGGCCTCCACCGCGGCGACCGCCCCCGCCGGCGTACCCGCCGTACCCGGCCTGCCCGGCCGTCAGCCCGCGCCGTACCGGCCGTCCCGGGGCGTCTGAGCGCGCGCCCGTCACGGCGGCCCGCACTGCGCCAGCCGTTCCTTCACCCGCTCCACCTGCCGGGTCATCCGCCCCTGCTCGGCGGCGAGTTCGAGGGCGTGCTCCCAGTGGGCGCGGGCCTCGGCGGTCCGGCCCCGGTCGTACAGCACCTGCCCCATGACGTCCGCGAAGTCGAACTCGGCATGGGCCTGGTTGCCCTGGGCGCGGCCGAGTTCCAGGGCGCGGTGGATCTGCTCGACCGCCTCCTCGGAGCGGCCGAGCGCGCTCAGCACCTGGGCGTGGGTCTTGGTCGAGATCACCAGGTACGGGTCGGACTCGCGGCCGGCCAGCAGGGCGAGCGATTCGGTGATCGGTGCGAGGCCCTCCGCGGCCCGGTCGGCCCGCAGCAGGGCGTCGGCGAGGTTGTTGAGTGCCTGGGAGAGCGTCCGGTCGTCGCCGCCGGCCCGGGCCTCGGTGACCGTCTCGACGATTCCGGGGAGGGCCTTCACCGGGTCGCCGTAGTCGTCCAGGAAGCTGTTGCGCATGCTCAGGTAGCGGTGCCGCAGGACGGGCCGGCTCTCCGGGTCGGCGACGGCGACGGCGCGCGCGGACTGCTCCAGCGCCTCGGCCCGTCGGCCCAGCCAGCCCAGTGACAGGCTGTGGTTGGAGTACAGGTGCGGCCAGTCGGCGGCGGTCCCCGCGGCCTCGGCGGCGCGCAGCGCCGTCCGGGCGGAGTCCTCCCAGGCGCGGAACAGGCCGGCGTCCAGGTAGAGGTACCCGGCGTTCTCGACCATCCGGCAGGCGTACTCGGGCCGCCCCCACCGGCCGGCCAGGGCGATCAGGCCGCGGACGGCGGGCTCCTCGCCCCGGAACCAGTCGAGCGCCTCCGCCGAGCTCGCGAACTCCGGCGCGCCGCCCGGGGGGTGTGCGGACGGGCGGTGGTGCCGGGCGTCCGGCCGGGCCAGCACGAGGCCGGCCGCCGTCGCGGCGAGGTAGTGGTCGAACAGCCGGGCCAGCGCCGCGTCCCGGGTGGCGGCCGGCAGCTCCTCGGCGGCCTGCCGGGCGTACAGCCGGACCAGGTCGTGGCGCTCGAACCGGCCGGGAACGGTCTCCGCCACCAGGTGCGCCCGGTGCAGCAGTTCCAGGGCGGCGGCCGCCGCCCGCAGGCCGGTGCCCGCGAGCGCGGCCGCGGCCCGGGTGTCGACCTGCTGGCCGGGGTGGATGCCGAGCAGCCGGAACAGACCGGCGGCCGGGCCGGGCAGGCTGCGGACCGTCAGTTCCAGGGCCGCCGCCACGCTCAACGCGCCCTGGGTGGCCAGCGCGGCCAGCCGGGAGCGCTCGTCGGCCAGTTCCCCGGCCAGGGTCGCCACCCGCCAGTGCGGGCGGGTGGCCAGCCGCGAACCGGCGATCCGCAGCGCCAGCGGCAGCCCCTCGCACAGCTCCACGACCCGCCGCGCCGCCTCCGGCTCGGCCGCCAGCCGGGGCCGTCCGGTGACCTCGGCGAGCACGTCGAAGGCGTCCCCGGCCGGGAGGGAGGCCAGCGGCAGCGCGCGGGCGTCCGCCTCGACGACCAGCTCGGTCAGCCGGTGCCGACTGGTCACCACGACCGCGCAGCCTGGCTCGACCGGCAGCAGCGGGCGGACCTGCCCGGCGTCGCGGGCGTTCTCCAGCACGATCAGCACCCGGCGCCCGGCCAGCAGTCTCCGGCAGGCGGCCGCGGCCTCCTCGGGGGTGGACGGCACGGCGCTCTCGTCGGCGCCGAGCGCCCGCAGCAGCTCGGCCAGGGCCTCCTCGGGGCGCAGCGGTTCGGTCTCGTCGAAGCCCCGCAGGTTGACGGCGACCCGCCCGTCCGGGAAGGCCGGTCCGAGCCGGTGCGACCAGCTCAGCACCAGGGCGGTCTTGCCGACCCCGGCCGGGCCGGTCACCAGCAGGACCGGGCCGTTGCCGCCGTACCCGGGCCGGTGCGTTCGCCGGAGGCTCGCGCACTGCTCGTCCAGCCAGGCCAGTTCGCCCGCCCGGCCGACGAAGCGGCGGGGAGCGCGCGGCAGTCGGGCGGGGGCGGGCGCGGGTCGTTCTTCCGTAGTAGCAGTAGCAGTAGCAGCAGCAGCAGCAGCAGCGGACCGGACCTGAGCCGCGGCCTCGCGCAGTGCCGGCCCCGGGTCGATTCCGGCCTCCTCGGCGAGCCTGCCGCGTGCCTCCTCGTACACGGCGAGGGCCTCGGCGCTCCGGCCCTCCTGGTGGAGGCAGAGCACGGTGAGGCGGACGAGTGATTCGCGCAGCGGGTGCTCGGGGAGCGCGGCGGTGAGCTGTGACGTCACCGACCGGCCCCGGCCGGTGCGCAGCTCGTGCCCGGCGAGTTGCTCCAGCGCCTCGACCCGCAGGGTCTCCAGCCGTCCGGCGGCGGCTTCGCGCAGCGCGGCCGAGCCGCAGTCCGCCAGGGTCGGCCCGCGCCAGAGCGCGAGCGCCTCGCGCAGCAGCGGGACCGCGGCCTCCTCCCCGTCCGCGGTGCCGACGCGGTCGAGCAGGTGCTCCAGTCGGTGGGTGTCGATCAGTTCCGGGTCGGCGTGCAGGACGTAGCCGGGTGCGCGGGTCTCCAGCCGGAGCCCGCCGTCCAGCAGGGTGCGCAGCCGGGCGATGTGGCCCTGGAGCGCGGCCCGGGCGGTGGACGGCGGGGCGTGCTCCCAGGTGAGGTCGACCAGCCGCTCGACCGGGACGACCCGGTTGGCCTCCAGCGCCAGCGCGGCCAGCACGGCCCGCCGCCGGGACCCCCCGACGTGCACGGGCACGCCCCGGTCGCTCCGCAGTTCCAACGGTCCCAGCAGGAGAATCCGCATGCCGCACCCGTGTTCCCAGTCCGTCCCCGGCCCCCGGCTGCACCTTAGCCGGATCGCCCCTCGTCCCCTCACCCCTCGCCCCACCCGACCGGGGCCGGGGACCGCCGGGCCGAGGTGGTGGGAGGCGACACCCCCTACCAACCGGCCGGCCCCGCTGATCGGTTGCCTCCCGCCCGCGGGAAGTTCGGCGGCCGGTCCGTCAGCCGGCGGTCCCGACGGGCAGGGGCGCTCCGGAGCCCGGCCCGTGCAGGCCGTGCAGTCCGCGCAGGCCGCGCAGGCCGCGCAGCGCGCGCAGGACCGTGGCCCCGGCGATCAGCTCGGCGGCCGTGATCGAGTAGACCGAGCCGCGCTCGAACACGGCCGCGTGGTACGGGACCGGATCCGTCGGCATCATCGTGAGCAGGACGACGGCGCACACCAGCCCGACCGCGCCGCACCCGAGGACCGCCCGGCCCGGCCACCGGGCGCGGCCGCTGCGGACCAGGTGCCCGCCCACCACCACCGCCAGCAGGTTGCCGCCGATGATCGCCATGCCCGCACCCAGGCCGTGCCAGGCCATCGACCCGTCCCGGTCCGCCTCCGGCGAACCGTGCACCAGGCCGACCAGGACGATCCCCACCCCGTGGACCACGGCCAGGACCAGGTACGCCCAGCGCAACCACCCCGGCAGCAGGTGCTGCAGGACCAGGGCCGCGGCGACGAACAGCAGACCCTGCGCGATGAACCCGGCGTTCATCACCGCGTTCAGCGGCGAGCAGATCGTCCGGCCCTGCAACACCCCGCCGCAGGAGGGCACACCCAGATCGCTGATGAAGTTGTGCGCGTAGTCGTAGACCGGGTCCCGCCAGGCGGAGGCCGCTATGGCCTCGGCGACCACGTACTGGACGGCCGCGACCACGAGCGCCACCGCACCCGACTTCCACGCGACCGCCCTGACCTCGTCGTCGATCGCCATCCTCAAGAGCCTTCCGTGTCGGGCCCGACGGAGTTCCAGGAGCCGGGACCACGATCCTGGCGCACGGAGCGGCAGTTGCCGGGCCGACACCACGCACCGGGTCCCCGACCTCCCTCACGTCCCGACTTTCCCGATTCTCGGTGGCGGCGCCTGCCGCGCGATTGACTGGGGGGACGGGCGAGACGCCGATCGGACGTGCGGCCGCCACGGAACCGCAGGGCGATGGTGAAGGAGAGGTGGCAGCGATGGCCGTGCAGGAACGCCCCGTCGTCGTGACCGGGTCGGGCAGCGTGCGGGGCGTCGTGGAGGGCGGCGTGGCCGCGTTCCGGGGCATCCCGTACGCGGCCTCCCCGGTGGGGGAGCGGCGCTTCGCCGTGCCCGGACCGCACCCGGGCTGGTCGGGCGTCCGCGACGCCGCCCGTCCGGGGCCGTCCGTGCCCCAGGGGCCGTCCCGGCTCGAAGCGGTGATGGGGCGGCGCGCCCCCGACTGGGACGAGGACGGCTGCCTCACCCTCAACGTGTGGTCGCCGGGCCCTCCTGGCGAGGGGTCCGCCCCGGGCGGCCGCCCGGTCCTGGTCTGGTTCCACGGCGGCGGGTTCAGCAGCGGATCCGGCGGCTGGGACTGGTACGACGGCCGGCACCTCGCCGCCGCCGGAGGCCTCGTCGTCGTCACCGCCAACTACCGCCTCGGACCGCTCGGTTACCTCCACCTCCCGGAGCTCGGCAGCGACAACCTCGGGGTGCGCGACCAGGCCGCCGCCCTCGCCTGGGTGCGGCACAACATCGCCGGCTTCGGCGGGGACCCGGAACTGCTCACCGTCGGCGGCCAGTCCGCCGGCGCCTACTCCGCCCTCCACCTCGCCCTCGCACCGCAGACCGGCCCGTGGATCGCACGGGTCGTCACCCAGAGCGGCCCGTTCGGCCTCCCCCCGCAGGACCCCGGCGAAGCCGCCGACCACGCCCGCCGCTTCCTCGGGATCCTCGGCCTGGACCGCCGCCCCGACCCGCTGGCCGCGCTGCGCGCCGTCCCGCCCGGGCAGCTGCTCACCGCCTACGGGCAACTCGCCCGGGACGTCGCCCGCCCGGGCAAGGTTGCTCCGCCGATGTACCCCGTCCTCGGCGGCTACGGCCTGCCGGTGACCTGGCAGCAGGCCCTGGCCGACGGCCGCCTGGACGGCAAGCAGCTGCTGACCGGCACCACCCGGGACGAGATGACGGCGTTCTACGCCTTCGACCCGGCCGTCCGCACCGCCACCGCCGAGCGGGCCCGCGCGATCGCGGCGACCCTGGCGGAGGACGGCGCCGAACGTTACGACCGCACGGCCGCCACCGTTCCACGGACGCCGGGCGACATCCTCACCGAGGTCGCCACCGGACTCCAGTTCCGTGACCGGACCCTCGCCATCGCCGACCACCACGCCGCGGCCGGCCACCCCACCTACGTCTACCGCTTCGACCGCACCCCGACCCCGGACCCGGCCCGCCTGGGCGCCACCCACTGCGCCGAACTCCCCTACCTCTTCACCACCTTCGACGCCTACCCCGACAGCTCCATGCTCGGCGACGCCACCCCCGCCGCCCGCACCCTCGGCCACGCCTTCTCCCACGCCGTGGCCACCTTCGCCGCCACCGGGCGTCCCCCCGCCGAGCACTGGCCCCCGTACGCCCCCGCCGACCCGACCACCGTCCGGCACTTCGGCTGATCCCGGGCCCCTCGAAGGCGCAGGCGAAGGGGGGCTTGAATCTCCCGTCGGGGGAGACGCCAGGCAAGGGGAATGGACGGCGACACGCCTCACTCGATCGGCGAGCCGGTTCGGCGGGCCAGTCTCACGGTCAAGGCCATTCGATTCCACTCCGATCGCGAAATCGTGACGCCGACGGCCCTCAAAGGCGTCGCCTCCGGCAAGCCCTCGGCCGAGGTGGGCTATTGGACCGCGGTGCATGCGTGCGGGCGGAGCGTGGCGCCCCGCGCCCTTGAGGCCCTCACCGGCGGGGCCTTCGCCACCTTCGGGAACGGCGGGCTGGCGCAGCTGGAACTCCTGCATCAGGTGGACAACTCCGTCTCGTGCCGGGTCGCACAGAAGAGCCGGTACGCATTCGACCGCATCCTGCTCGCGGCACCGCCCGCCTTCCCCCCTCGACGGCCATCTGCACATCCGGCGCAGGGACGGCTGTGACCCACCCGCTTTCCACGGATCGGCGCACCTCGCGTCCCTCCCGGAACCGATCCGCAGGCCTTGAGCATTACCGGCCGACAGGGCGTCACGAGGTCGAGAGCCCGCGCTCCTTCGGCGCACGGCCCTGGCCCCCGCCGCCACCGTGACGGCGCGCAGAGATGCCGGTTCCCGCATGCCGCTCGACAGCTGATGTCACAACAACCACTAACTCGCTGTCTCCATTCGTCAGCGACCACCCGGTCACGAGGGAGCGACAGGTGCGGTTCCGGGACGGCGGTGCATTCGATCCTCGCGGACGCTGAGGTCAGTGCTCGGGCGCCCGAACACCGAGTGGACCCAGAGCCGTCGAGCCGCCCGGAAAGGCAGCCGTTGGCGCGCAGGGCGAGCCTGGGGGCGGACCCGGGGGCTCAGCGGAGGGTGCGAATCATGACAGCGTAGAGCGGAGCGCCCTCGAACGGTCGGTGCTCGCCGACCTTCTCGTACGACCACCGCTCGTACATGTCCTGGACCCGGGGGTGGGCGACGTCGACGTAGAGCACAGCCAGCGCTTCGGCGCGTTGGGACGGCAGTGCCTCGTGGGCCTGCCCGGCGATGCCCACCGCCGGCCTGGTCGCGATAGGCATCGGCGTGGACGTCGATGAGCAGTTGGGCGTGGTCGGCGGAAGTCGGTCGGCCCCATAGCGGCGAAGCACTGTCGTCATGGGGATTCCCTGGGTCGTTTCCTCGCGCCACTACCCGTCGACGCGAGGAAACAGTCTCCGGAGGTTTCGATCAGGGCGTGGTGGGGCCAGGGGCGAAGTACTCGTGGAGCATCTCGGTGGTCCAGGAGGGCTGGTGGGTGTCGCCGCGGGGGCCGAACTCGTCGAACCAGGGCTTGACCTCGAGGATCGGCGTGCCGTCGACGGCGTCCAGGTCCTCCACGTGCAGGTCCAGGCCGTCGACCTTGAGGAGGCGGCAGCGGGAGGAGCCGAGCCAGTTGACGCGCCGCATGTTCCGGTGGCCGAAGACGCCGACCTCGGGCCACTGCGGGTTGTCGCGTGGGCGGCGGGCGCCGAAGTTCAGGTCGGTCGGGTCGGTGAGGTGGAAGCGGAAGATGACGTCGAGGTGGGAGAACGCCTCCAGCCCCTTCGTGGCCTCCGGTGGGAAGCGGTCGCCGTCGAGCCGGATGACGGCGCGGGTACCTCCCCAGTAGTCGTCGGTGGGCTCGGTGCGGCCCCCTACCACGTACCCGAGTGCCTCCACGGTGAAGACTTCGGTCACTGTGTTTCCCCTCCTGTGAACGGACCGCGCCAGGTCAGTGGATCAGGCTACAAGGGCCTGTCGGGCCCGTTCGGACAGAGCGGCAGCGCCGGGTACCCCGCGGGCCTGGTAGCGCCGCAAGGTGGTGCGCATGGCCTTGATGGAGTCGGTGTTGCGGGCGGAGGTGATGCCGTCCATCAGGTCGAGCGCGGCGCCCCAGGCGGATACGGCCTCGTCCATTCGGCCTTGTTTGTCGAGGGTGCCCGCCAGCTCATCCGTGGTGAGTGCGTGGATGCGCCGAAACTGGTCGGGGTCGCGGCCTGCGAGCGCATTGCGGCGGTGCTTCTCCGCGTTCTTGTGGTCGCCGAGCTCTGCGAGCGTTTTGCCGGTGTGGGAGCTGATGGTGGCGCCTGCCGGCCCGGCCGCCAGAGCGTAGTCGGCAACCGGGTCGTCGGTACGGGCCAGGGCGTCTTCGGCGGAGAGCAGGGCGGCTGCGGCCTTTTCGCCCTGGCGGGTGGCCCCGTAGGCGCGGGCGCTGGTGATGAGCAGCAGTGCCCGGGTCTGAGGGTCGATGCGGCCGGCCGACCGGCGGAGGGCCTCCTCGGCGAGGTCGACGCAGTGCTGAGGCTGTTTCAGGTTGAGTGCCTGGTGGGCGAGGGCTCGCATCATCCACGCGCCGTGACCGTGGAAGTCGGCCACGCACGCGAGCTGGTAGCCGAGGAGGTAGTAGCGCTGAGCGGCGCCCTCCTGGTTGAGGTCATGGTGCTTCCATGCGAGCAGGTAAGCCAGTTCGGCGACGGCGTTGAAGGCGTCGAGGCGTACGGCCGGGTCACTGTAGCGGCCGCTGAGCATGGGCGCGGCGGCGTCGGTGAGGTAGAAGGTGGCGGAAGACAGCCCGTGGCCACCTCCCAGCTGTTCGTCGGCGGCCCTGAATGCCTGGACGGTGTTCCGGACGGCTGCCACTTCGGCCTTTCCCACCCGGGCGCCGGGCTGGCGGGCACGCAGCGTACGGGCGACGGCTTCGTGGTCGTAGCTCAGCGGCAGAGCGACGGCTGAGGAGACGTAGACGGCCCGTTGAAGAAAGTCGCGGCGGCTGATGTCCATCATGGCCCTTCCCAAGTCAGCGGTAGCGGCGACCGGGTCGGTGGCCAGTGTCGGCAGCTCCTGCGGTTGAGCATCGCCGTACCCGATCTCGTCCAGTGTGACCAAACGCCCGACGATCTTGCTCAGTGCCTGTGCCAGGTATTCGGGGTTGCGCCCCCTCGGGCGCCGTTGGCCACCACACCACAGCGACACGGTCGCCTTGCTCGTGCGGGTATCAAGGTCACCGTTGAGCGCGGCTTGCTCGCGGTGGGCGCGGGCCACGACCTCCAGCTTCAATCCGTAGCTGCTGATGAAGTGCTGAAGAGCAGTGCTGGATGTCGTCATGAGTCACATCCCGGTCTTGGCTGTTAACCCTGTAAACCACTTTCCGTGGTGACGAGTGTACCGAGAGCCACTGCTTCGGTGTTGAACTGATTGTGCGCCTCGACGCAGCCGAACGTACCGTCAACCTGCGGAACTGGCAGGAGCCTTGGATGGTCGCGCTGCTGCGAATCCGATTCCGGTCGAGTCGAGGTGCCTTGGCAGAGGCAGCCGTACGGGCTGCCTCCACTATTGCCCTGGTCCTCTGGAAGTGAGGCGCCCCAATGAAGCCGACATCACGAACCACCACGGTGACGTTCCCCGCCGAACTGGCTCGGATCGGCGTCGTTCGCCGCTGGGTGGGGGCGCAGCTGCCGGAGCTCGGCCTGCGCCTGGACGATCCGTTGGTGGACGACGTCCAGTTGGTGATGTCCGAGATCGCGGCCAACGCCGTGGTGCACGGCTGCGACGGGGGCCGGTCGGACGTGGAGCTGACTGCCGCTCTGCGCCTCTCCCCGACCGGGGTGCTGCGGATGTCCGTCGCCGACCCCGGGCCCGGTAGGCCCGAGTCCCGGAAGGCGGGGGAGGGCGCCACCAGCGGCAGGGGTCTGCTGCTGGTGGCCGGGGTGGTCGACCGGTTCGGCGTCGATGAGGGGCCGGACGGCAAGGTGGTGTGGGCCGAACTCGACCTGCCCGAGGCGGCGCGGCCCGTCCCCGCATCGGTCGCGGGTAGGCAGGTCGAGTCGCAGGTCGTGGTGCTGTGCACCGGCGCCGCCGTGCGGGTTTGGCGGCCCCGGTCCGCCGTCGGTGTGCGGCCCGGTCAGCAGCCTGAGCTCGACCGGATACCGGCGGCGTAACCACCCCACCCGCCCATCGACTTCGTACCGGAGGACTGCGCCGTGAGCGTCGGACCGCGCACCAGAACGCTGACCAGGATCACCAGTGAGGGCCGCAGGCACGAGGTCGCGGCCGCCTACGCGGCCCTGACCCAGGTCTGCACCGACACCGGCGACAACCCCTCCCAGGCCGAGCTGGTCGGCGAACACCCGCACCACGCCTGGTGGTTGCCCGCCTCCAGGGCGCTCGCCCTCGTGCATGCCGACGCGGACGAGGCAGGGGCCCTGCTGCGCGGTGCCCGGCTGCTCCACGAGCACCGGGTGGCCGCCGTGGCCCCGGACTACGACCAGGTCCGGATCGCCCACGGACGCGCGGTCACCTTCTGGCGCAGCCCCGGGCACCCGCTGCGCGACGTCGCCGCGAGCGCGCGGCTCACCGCAGCCGTGCACCGGATCCGGCCCGGCGCGGCCCTGTGGCTGGAGGACCACGACCCGTTTGAGGGGCTGCTGGACGGCCTGGACGACGTCGCGCTGGACGACGCGAGCCAGTGGTTCCTGCGCGAACGCGCCGCCGAGCTGCGCGAGGAGTGGGAGCGCGCCGAATGGCCGACGCCGTCCACGGTCATCCTCGGCGCACGCGCCATCGCCCCCTGCTACGGCGACGGTTCGCACCCCCGGCTGTTCCCGCAGTACCCGTTGCGGTACGGACACCGGGAGTGGGACCTCGTCGCCGCCCGCTGGCACACCGAGTTGCTGCGCGGCCACCGCGACGACCTCCACGCGTACACCGCGGCCTACACCGCCTACAGTCGCGCAGCCCTTGCCCCGCCCTACGGCCAGATCGGGGCCTGGCCGGACTACCAGACCGTGCGGGACGTCGTCGTGCTCACCGCCGTGACGGACACCGTGCGGCGCGCCCACCTCGACACGCATCTGCGCAGGCAGGCCGCCCACCAGGTGGCCTGCCTGCGCGGCGCCCACCGGCCTCCCTGGACCTGGGGACGGCGATGACCTTCCAGCCCGAGCCGTCCCCGCAGCCCGCGGCTCCGCCGACCGGCCGCCACTGAACGAGAGAAGCAACCATGATCTTCACCCTGTCGGACGGCACCCGGGCCGAACTCCTCCTACCACCGGCCGCCGACCTGCTCACTCAGGACCCGGGCACCATCCCCGTCCCGGAACGGCTGATCACCGACGGCTGGCTCACCCCCGTGACCACCCAACTCCTCCACCTCCTCGACCACGCCGACCCCCACGCCCTCGCCACCGCCTCCCACACCGTCCCCGGCCACACCCAGCTGCTCCTCGCCCACGCCCACCAGGACCAGCCCGCCCTCCACCTGTGCCTGCCCGACGGCACCCCCACCCCGCCCCGGGCCGCAGACCACACCGCCCTCCTGTTCCCCCTCACGGGAACCCTGGACCTGGCCCTGTCCCGCCACCAGGACGACGCCGACCAGCGCCGACCCCAGTACCTGCGCAGCCTCAACCCCGGCCAGCTCTGCGCCATCCACACCGGTGCCACCACCGAACTGACCGCCCCCGCCCACAGCGTCCAGCTCGTCCTCACCCACCACCCCCTCGCCGCCCCCGACTCCCGACCGCTCACCCCCGCCGAGTACCAGGTCGCCGTGAAGGAGGCCCGCACCCGCCTCTCCCGCCCCGAGCCCCACGACTGCCGCAGGCCCGGCACCAGCCTCCAGGACATCCCCTACCTGCACCACGCCACCCTGGCGCAGCTCCACGCCCAGCAGGACGCCCTCCACCACCTCGCCGTCCACAAGAGCACCCTGTCCTACCTGACCACCACCGCCGTCCTCGACTACGAGCGCTTCGAGGCCAGCCGCACCACCCTGCTCCTGGACCGCGTCGTCCTGGCCCTGGACACCTGGCGCGGCTTCGAGATCCGCCTCAACACCAACCCCCGACCCGCCAACCAGCGCCTTCCGCACACCCACGGCTACGCCTTCGGGGCCCGCGTCCTCACCGGCGGCTACCTCCACACCGTCTCCACCCGCACCGACGGCCGCGACACCGGCCCCTTCACCGCCGACCAGCTGTGTCCGGCCGTCACCACCACCGAACTGCCGGGAAGCTCCTACACGCTGGGCACCGCCCTCGCGCACCAGGCCCTCATGCGCCCCGACACCACTACCCTGATGCTCCGCGGCCCCTACACGGCCACCGCCCACGCCGCCACCGACCTCATCCCACCCGTCGATTCGTGGCCCCGGCCTGCCGACGGCGCCCCGCCCGTGCACTCGCGCCCCATGACCGACGCCGAACACCACGCCCTGTACCAGGCCCTCGCGGCGGACGGAGTCATCGAGCCCCTGCCGCGCGGCAACCGGTGAGCAGCAGCCGTGCCCGACGGCGCCCTTCCCGGCTTGGCAAGCTGGGGCACCACGAACGCCACCCGAGGCGAGGAGCCACCCGTGCACGCCGTCCTGACGACCGATCACCCCGCCTGGCAGCGCAACACCACCACCGGCCACTGGCACCGCCCCCTGCGCACCGCCGGCGGCCGGTGGCTGGCCACGCTCACCCCGGCAGGCCTCGGCCTGGCCCGTGTGGACGGTGCGGAGGACCACGAGCCCGCCGTCGTGACCACCGACCCGGGCGACCTGCCCGACGCCGTGCCGACCGCCCTGCGCAGCGGGCTGCACGCCCTCGGGTCGAGCGTGCGCGTGGCCAACCCCTGGCTGTGGGACGCGATCACCACCGCGATCCTGCGCCAGGTCGTCCGCGCCGACCAGGCCCGCAAGCTCTACCGCACCTGGTGCGCCGTCCACGGCACCGAGCTGCCCGCCCACGGCTGCACCCACCACACAGCACCCGGGCCTGACGCAGTGCTCACCCTCACCGACGAGCAGTTCGCCGACGTCGGCACGACCTTCCACCGCACCGCGCTGCGCGCGGCCGCCACCGCCTACCTCGAACACCGCTCCCGCTGGGAGCAGTTGGACGCCGCAGCCCTGGTCGCCGCACTCGTGAGCGTGCCGAGGATCGGCCCCTGGACGGCGGCCGCGGCCGCCGCGGACTTCACCGGCGACTTCTCGGTCTACCCGCACGCCGACCTCGCGGTCCGCACCTGGGTCGCCCGCATCGCCCCCGACCACCCCTGGCCCGCCGCCGACAAGCCGAAGAAGACCGAGGCCCTGTTCGGCGCGCACTGGCACCACCTGGCCGGCCACGACCCGCGCCACCTCCACACCCTGACCCTGTCGACACTCACCTGGGGGGCCCATGCCCGCACCGACCAGCTCGAAGGATCGGACCGGCACCACCCGTGACCCGGTCGCCGGTGCCGACCCGCACCGGATCCTCGACTGCCTGTTCGTCAACGCCCCGCTGCGCGACTACGACCTGCGCCCGCGCGTCAACGACTACACCCTGCCCGTCCTCGGCATGGGCTACCTCGCCACCCACGCCGCCCAGCACGGCTTCAACGTCGGCATCCTGGACGCCGAGGCCCACGGACTCGGCGTCCAGGACACCACCGACCTCATCAACGAACTGAGGCCGCGCTGGGTGGGCTTCAACCTCCTCGCCCCGACCTACGACCTCACGGCGAGGATCGCGGCCGGGCTCGACCCGGTGATCTCCCTGATGGCCGGCGGCCACCACGCCAAGGCCGACCCGCAACGTGTGCTCGCCGATCCGCGGTTCGCGCGGCTGGATGCCCTGCTGGTCGGCGAGGGCGAGACCCGGGTCACCGCGCTCCTCGGCGACGTCCACCGCCGCCGGGAGCTGCCGAAGGTGATGTGGCGCGACCGCCTCCTCGGCACCACCGCCACCGGCATCCCACGGAACGGTGACACCGCCCGCTGGCTCGCCCCCGACATCAACTCGCTCCTCCTCGACCGCCGCTACCTCACCCAGGACCCGTTCCAGGCCGACGACGGTCGCTGGGAGGCCAACCTCGTCTGCTCGCGCGGCTGCCCCTACGAGTGCGGCTTCTGCGGCGCGGCCGCTTCCATGAACCCCGAGGTCAGCATCCGTACCCGTACCCCCGAGAACATCATCGCCGAGATGCACCAGCTCCACGACCTGTACGGCTGCACCGCGTTCAGGGCCGTCGACGACCTGTTCCTCGGCGCGCGCCGCATCATCCACCCCGCCCTGGAGGCCTTCGCCGCCGAACGCATCGGTGAGAAGTACGTCTGGGACGCCACCGGGCGGATCAACGTCCTCGACCGCGAGGACGACACCGTCCTGGAACAGCTGCGCGCCAACGGACTGCGCGAGGTCGCGCTCGGCATCGAGTCCGGCTCCCCGCGGATCCTGCGGGCGATGGACAAGCGGATCACGCCCGAGATGACCCTCGACATCACCCGTCGACTCCTGGAACGCGGCGTCGGCGTCAAGGGCTACTTCATCCTCGGCTACCCCGGCGAGACCCGGGACGACGCGCTCGCCACCCTCGCCCACATCCGCGAACTCTGGGCCCTCTCGGACCGCTCGGAGGGCACCTTCCGGGCCTCCGCCTTCACCTTCCGTCCCTACCCCGGCAGCCCCGTCTTCCAGCGCCTCGTCCAGCAGGGCCACGACCCCGAGGCCCTGCAGACCTACCAGGACATCGACCTCACCGACCATGGCGCCGACGAGGCGATGCGCGGCCGTGACGAGTTCAACTTCGGCACCGGCCAGCAGTTCGGCGACGTCCCCCTCGCCCAGCTCCACGGCTGGCTCGCCGACATCTCCCGCGAACAGCACCACCGCACCACCAGCACCCGTCAGGAGGTCAGGACATGAGCGGCCTGCTGATCAGCGTCGACGGGCCCAGCGGACTGGGCAAGTCCACCGCCGTCGCCGCCACCGCCCGCGCTCTCGCCGCGTCCGGACACACCGTCCACACCGCCACCGGCCCCTCGACCACCCCCTACGGCACCGCAGTACGCCAGGCCGCCGCGACGATGCGCGGCCGCGCCCTCGCCCTGGCCGTCGCCGCCGACCGCCTCCACCAACTCGACACCGACATCCGCCCCCACCGCGCCGCCGGCACCACCGTACTGATGGACCGCTGGATGGCCTCCACCCTCGTCCTCCAGCGTGCCGACGGCGTCGACGTCGACTTCCTCCTCACCATCAACCAGGGCGCCGACGTCCCCGACCTCGCGGTCATCCTCACCGCCGACCCGGACACCGTGCAGCGCCGCCTGGCCGTCAGAGGCACCCGGCACCGCTTCGAGCTCGACTCCGCCGCCACCGCCCGCGAACTCCGGCTCTACACCGAGGCCGTCCCGATCCTGAACCGCCTCGGCTACCGGCTCCACACCATCGACACCACCCACCTCACCGCCGAGCAGACCGCACAGGCCATCCTGGGAGCAGTCCCGGACCGAGCGATCAACACCAAAACTCCGCAGGGAAGTTAGAGAGAGCATGAGTAGCAGCACAACCACCCCGCCGCCGGTGGTCGACGTCCACGTGATCGCCCGCACCCCCGACGGCAAGATCCTGCTGTCCCAACGAGGCGGCCCCTACGGCTACGGCCAGTGGCACGCCCCCAGTGGCAAGCTCGACCCCGGCGAGAAGCCGGCCCACGGCGCCGCCCGCGAACTCGACGAGGAGACCGGCCTCCTGGTCGACCCGGACCACCTCCGCCTCGCCTACACCGTCCTGCACCACCAGGACCCCACCACGCTGCGCCTCGGCCTGTTCTTCGTCGCCACCGAGTGGGAGGGCGAGCCCGTCAACCGCGAACCCGAGAAGTGCCTCGATCTGCGCTTCTTCGCCGAGGACGCCCTGCCCGAGGAACTGATCCCCTACCCGGCCGCCGGTATCCACGGAGCCCTCACCGACCCCGGCGGCCTGGCGCACCACAACTGGCCTGCCGCGTAGAGGCGGGGGAGGCCTGGTGCATCCCGGCCTCCCCCGGAGGACCCCGATGTGACGTGGTGCCGGACAGGGGGCGCACTGGTCGACGACTGCGATCGGCGGGACGCGTCGATCGCGGGGCACCGGATCACGCCGTGCTAGACCAGGGGTGGTAGTCGCTGCTGCGAGTGCATCGGCGCGTGCCTGGAGCGTGAGGGAGACGGCGAATGCGCTCACCACGGCCGGCGGAACAGGAGGACATCATCCTCGGCGTTCCTCCGACGAGTGGTCAGAGGACCTGGGACCGGCTCGCTGAGGAGGATGCCGCAGCGGCCGGTCTCGCAGGCAACTGGCTGGCGGGCGCCAGGGCTGATGGCGAGGCCGCAGTGCAACAAGAAGCCTCGATGGCCAACTTTGCCCCACAGCCGGACGAGTTGCCGCTGTGGGACCAGTACAGCATCAGTTCCTCGGAACCGGTCAAGACGACGGACCAGGCCGGACTGCCTGACCTCAAGGCGCAGCTCCGAGAGGTGGTCGAAGCCTGGACGGAGATCGTGCCCGAGGGCAGCCGTTCGGTCGACGATCTGAGGGCGGCCCTGGAAGCCGATGTCGAGGCACTTCAAGTCCGATGGCGGCACATCACCACGACTCCGGCCGCACCCGAAGCGGCGGTGGCGACGGGCGTAACAGGCTCCTCCACCGCTGGGCGTAGCGCCGAGGCCGTCAACGCGGCACTCCGCGCTGCCGATCGAAGCCACCCGGCCCTTCAAGGTCTGCGGGAATGGCGAGAGATCCGAATCGTGCGGGAAGCGGTCGCTCGACTGTGGCGGAACATCGCGACGAAGGCAGGCGAGTGGGCCCACCGGCTCCTCGCCGACCACCGTGTTTCCGAGTTCCTGCGCAACGCATCGATCCACGCCTGCGAGCGAATCGCCCAACTGGCCCATCAGGGAGCTGACCTGCTGCGCCGGAGGCAGGGGGCACTACCCACCGCCGCGACCCTGCTCGTCCTCGGCGAGACGGCGAGTGCCTACAGCACCTCTGCGCGGAGTCGGACCAGCCTTCCCACGGCCGTGGCACTGCTCTCCTCGGGCACCGCTCTGCAGTCCGCTCCCCGGAGCAGGTCGTCCTCCGGCACCATCGACGTTCCCGACCTTCGCAGGATGGGTGAAGCGTTGGAGCGCCCGAGCCCGATGACTGTGCAGGGTCGGCGCGTCTCGGCGGACGCGGCGAAGGCCAGGTCGGGCCGTCAGGCACAACGGCGGTCGGCTGCCGGCGTCGGGGAGCAGCCCGCACACCTGCGACCCGATGGAGTGGCCGTCCAGCAGGGGCGTCGTCCGAAGCAGAGGTGAGTCACGTCAGAGGTGCGCCCACTGTGTTCACCCGATCCGGTGAGTTTCACCACCCGACAGCCCGCGTCGATCCACAGGGCAGGGTGACCGCGTCCATCGAGCCGCCGCCCGTGGTTGCCTGACGTCGTACAGCGACCCGAGGAGGACCGAACTATGAACCCGAACTCCGCTACGGCGGAACGCGTCGAGCTGGCAGCCGCTGCCGTTCTGAGGAACACCGCCGTTGCCGCGCACGCGCTCGCCGACCTGGCCGTGCGTGACGACCGCTACGACCAACTGGCCGCCCTGGCCGCGGCCTCCTACGCCACCGAAGCAACGATCTACCTACCGTTGCCCGACAGCGTCCCCGGCGACCTCGGCCGAGCGGCGGACCACGACCTGGTCGGCCGGCTCACCGCCCTTGCCGACGCCCTGGACTCGCTCGCCCGAACCTCGGACGACGTCCAGCAGCTGCGGGACCGCCACACGGCCGCCCTCCACACCCGCGACGCGGCCACAGCGCTGCGCAACGCCCTGCCGGTCGACCAGGGGCCCGTCGGCTGATGGACGTCACCTGGGGCGACTTCATCACGCTCGCGGCATCCAGGCTCGAGTACGCCCTGGCGGCGCTCACCCTCGCCGACGCCGAGAGCCGCAGCACCCCGGGCCAGCACGCCGCCCGCAGCGGCGCGCTGGCGGACGTCTTCCAACTGCTCCACCGCAACACCGATCGCTTCGGCCCGCACGCCCCCGACCCGCTCGGTATCGCGGAGGGCGACGTCTCCCGACTGCACAGCAACATGGACATCCTCGGGCGCTTGCTGCGGGACGAGTCCCTCTACGCCTGGTCCGAGCCCGACCCCGCGGCCTCGCACCTGACCGACGCCGTACGTTTCCTCCGACTCGCGGGTGACCTGCTCGCCAGCCATCACGGTCCGGACGGCGAAGCCCGCAGCCCGTACGCCGCCTACCTGGACAGCGGTGGGGTTGCGCGGCACGTCATCGCGGAGACCGCCGAACTCGCCAGTGTTGCTGGGCGGGTGGCGGTACGGATCGGCCAGCTGTGCCCGCCCGATCGTCGGGTGGTCCGCAGCCACACCGTGGCCTACCGGCTCAGGGAACGCGCGGTGCTGATCGAGCAGGCGACCATCGGCATCCACCGCCAGCTCAGCTCGCCCCGCCCGTCCGTGCCGGCTCCCGGCCTTCTCCACCTTCCGGCTGCCGCGACCGTCCCGCCGTCCCCGGTCCGGCCGGGAGAACCGCAGGGGGAAGCGCTCCGGGCCGCCGGTGCGGGTCTGGAGTGGCTCGCCGCCCACGCGGCGCAGCAGGCGTCACGGAACCTACCGGACGCCACCGCCGCCGAGCTGTCGATCGCCTCCGACCACTCCGCAGTCGCGCACCTGCTCACCGCCCGTCTGATCGCTCACACCCGAGATCTGCTGAGCGCCGATCCCGTGGCCCGCGGTCTCCTCGACACGGCCGGAGGCGCCCTGCGCACAGCGGCTCAGGCCTGGCAACAGGCCGCGGCCGGCTGGAAGTCCGGCCTCGGGAGCGCACCGGCGACGGTGAACCCTCGCTTCGTACGGGAGGCCGAGTTCGCCGTGGTCCGGCTCGGCCGCACTCTCTTCTCCTCCGGCTGGACCCCGCGTGACGGCGGTCGGCGTACCCCCAGGGCCGCGGACGAGATCATCCGGGCCCCGGCCGACACGTCGCACCTGCTGGCCGTCGTCCACGCTGTTCCCGCTGCGGGCCAGGTCCTCGCCGAGCACGTCCCCCGCATCGCGGAGGCGCTGGTTCGGCGCGGAGCCCTGCTCAGCTCCGACCCCGCCCACAACCCGAGAGGCAGCGCGCCCTCGGACCAGATCAAGGACGGCTGGACCAGGTGGTACCCGGCGTCGCCCGAGCAGATCCGCGAGGTCACCGAGGCGTACAACCGCGCCCGCCAGGCGTCTGCGGCCGCGCAGACCGCGACCGCCCGTGCGGCCGAGGCGGTCGGCCACCCGCTCGGACGGGGCCGTTCTCGACGCCGATCGCCGGAACACGCTCGGCTTCACCGGCGACCCCTCCTACGACACCCGGCGTGTGCAGGCCGCCGCGGCGCGCGCCCGGAGCACGAGGGTGCCGGCGCGACCGTTGGAGCCGGCTCGGATGCCCGCGAACCGGGCGGCCGAGCTGGCGCGGGAGGTGGCCAGCGTGCAAGCGCACCGGAGGACCCGTTAGCCGTCGGGTCGGTTGTCGTCCTGAGTTGTGCACCAGGCGCTCGGTACGGTTCCGGGTAGCCGGTGCTCGATTCGGTGCTCGCCCTTGGTACAGCCCGAGAACGGGCCACCTGGTCCGCGCAGCGCCGCCATGCAGGGGCGGTAGTGGTCGCGGTACCAGGTGCTCGGACCGGTGTAACCGCAGACGGCGGGGTCGGTGAGTTCCTGCCAGGCCAGCCACAGCGCGTGCAGGGCGCCCACCGCGTCCCAGTGTTCGGTCCAGAGATGGCACCAGCGGGCCTCGGCCGAGGGCTCGCCGAGGCAGCCGGGGACCAGGACTCCCTCCACCCACTCGGCGAGCAGGCGCAGCTCCGCGTAGAGTTCCTCGCCTTCGAGGAGGAAGATGAACGGCGGGTAGCGCGGGTCGTTGTGCTCTTCCGGTGCTGTTTCTGGTTCCGCGCTGCCGGTGGCGAGTCGGCCCGTTGCCTCCGCCGTGCTGCGCGCGACGGCTTCCACCTTGACGCGCATCGCGGCCAGTTCCGCCTTGAGGTCCTCGACGTCCTCGGACATCGGGACCATGGTGGGGGCGTGCGTGCCCGAACTCGGGTGCTCAGCCACGGCGTTGTGCCTTCCGCTCCTCCCAGGCGAGATTGGCTCTCTTGGCGATGGCAGCCTCCTCGGTCTTCATGGCGGGGCCGAGGTGTGCCATGGCCTGCTCCTCGTACCAGGGCCGCAGGGCGATCTGGGCGACGGGCATGCCGGTGGCCAGCAGCAGGGCGGTGCCGCGCTTCATGGCGCGGATCTGGGCGGGTTCGAGGATCTGCTCGCGCTGTTCGCTGATCGAGGTGGAACCGCCGTCGCGGCTCCTGGTGTAGGAGCCGCGCGTCACTTCGTGGTTGCCGACCAGGGTGGCGATGTCGTTGACGAACCGGGGGTCGTCGAGGCCCACCCCGATGATCTTCTTCGTGCTGGCTCCCCAGAGGGCGTTCATGCCGGCCTCACCCCAGGCCCGCACGCCCTGGGCGTAGCTCTGGAAGATGCTGAGCGCGGTGATGCCGCGCGAGCCGAGGTGGCTGTAGAGGTCCGGAAGGTCGGCGATGGGACAGATGTTGGCGACCTCGTCGAGGACCGCGCGCATCGGCTCGGGCAGACGTCCGCCGTGGCGCTCGCCGGCCTCGGACGCCGTGGTGAACACGGCGTCGGTCAGGGCGGCGACGATGGCGGCGGCGGCCCCGGACTTCTTGCTGAGCAGGTACAGGGAGTCCCGGCTGAGCGCGAACTCCTCGGGTCGGAACCGCGGACGGTGCCGGTCCGGGAGCATCCAGGCGAGCACCTTCTCGTCGCGCAGCGCCGAGACCGCGGTACGGGCGTTCTGGTAGATGCCGGACTGCGTCTCCTCGGCGATGTTGATGGAACTGTCGACCTGCTCGGCCAGGACCTCCTCGTACCGGTAGAGGATCCGCAGGGGTGCCCGCTCCTTGGGGTCGGCCAGCCAACGGAGCACGTCCCGCACGGTGGCGCCGTCCCACCAGGCGGCGCGGAACATGCCGACCAGCAGGTCGCTGGCTCCCTGGGCCCAGAACGGGTCGGCGGTGTCGCTCTTGACCTGGGCGATGAAGTGCGAGGCGAGGCGCTCGGCGCGGTCGAGGGTCTCGGCCTCGGCGATGATGTCCCACCACCAGGCGCGTTCGACCTGGGCGATGCCCTGGGTGTCGAAGGTCCAGGCGTTGCCCGCCCGTCGGCGGGCGGCGAGCGTGGCGGCATAGACGTCGGGTTTGTTGCTGGTCACCAACAAGGAGGCCGGCGCCCCTTCGGCGACGGGGATCGCCAGCGTGCTCGACTTGCCCGCGCGAGGGGCCATCAGGGCGAGGTAGGTGTCCTCGTCGGAGCCCCGCAGTTCGACGCCGGTGGGGAGGTGGTCCCCCAGGAGCACGCCGCGATCGCGCGGGGCGACGTCGCGTGCTCTGACGTCCCGGAGGGAAGCGCGCAGCCGGGTGGCGGTACGGGCGGCCCGCCTGGGGGCGAGATCGCGCACCTGGTGCAGGGTGGCGAGGTGGGAGGCGTTGTGGAACCAGCGCAGGGCGGCCCACAGACCCCAGACGACCCCGGCGACGACGGCCAGGTCGAAGAACGCGGCGCCGATCCCGCTGGCCGTCGCGGAGTGCGGCCAGACGGAGTGCCAGTCGCGCGTCATCTCGAAGACCGTGTACGGGCTGAGCGGAGGGGCGTCGGCCTCTGCGAGAACAGCCCCGACCGCGGCTCCCGCCCAGGTGGACGCGGACAACAGCATCGAGCCGCCGACGAGGACTCCGCCTGCGAGCCACATCCGGTCGTTCTCCGTCATCATGGGCGGGCACTCCCAGGCTCGTTCTCCACCGAATCGGTGTGGTACAGCCGGCGCTCGGTCGCGGTGAGCTCCATGGCGGCCGCGATGCCGGGCCGCGTGCCCAACTTGATCAGGTACTTTCCGCGGCCCGGGTGGATCTGGTCGGAGGTGTCGAGACCGCTGCTGGTGGCCGAGGCCCAGGACTCGATCATCATGCGTTCCTGTTCGGTGAGGGCCCGTCGCCCCGAGACCCGGCCGAGTTCCTCGCCGGTGGAGCCGCCGATCACCCAGGTGTCGCACCTGTCCATCAGTCCCCTTGCCTTCGCCCGGTCCTCCTCGGTCGGGAGGGACTCGGAGTCGAGGGTCGAGTGCGTCGCGTAGATGCTGACGTCCTCCGTGGTCCGGTTCAGGCGGCTGATGGCGTCCATCGCGTCGACCAGGCCGGGGCCCGCGCGCAGCGCCCGCCACATCTCGTCCATGGGGAGGACGAGTTTGCGGCGCAGCAGACCGAGACTCCGCGCGCTGTCGACGGAGGAGTAGGCGTAGGCCCAGCTGGCGATCATCCCGGCGGAGACGACGTCGTTGCCCCGGGCCCTGAGGGCACTGATGTCGACGGAGACGGCCGGTGCGTTCAGATCGATCGGCGACGTGGTGGGTCCGTCGAACATCCCCTTGAGCGGACCGCCGACCAGGTTGTCCAGGCCGGCCACGATCGAGCGGGTCAGATCGAGGTACGTGTCGCCCTCGGCGGCGAGCTTGGCCCGTAGCACCTCCGGGGCCTGCCGGAGGACGGCGGTGACGTCCGGAACCACTGGATCGGCGCCCGGGACGGCGTCCGCGGCGAGTTGGACGGCGGTGGTCAGCGCCGAACGCTCGATCTCGTTCGCCTGGCGGCCGAGCCCCACCCGGGTTGCCAGCAGGGCCCCAAGGGTTTCCAGACGGCGGCCGGTGAGGACGTCGAGCAGGGCTTCGCGTTCGGCAGCGGGCAGACCGGGCAAGCGGTGCTTGAGCGGCCCGGAGTCCAAGGGGTTGATCCGTTCGGTACCGGTGCCGATCCGCAGGACACTGCCGCCGAGTTCGCGGACCAGTACGGCGTACTCGCCCTTGACGTCGGCCGGAACGCACATCATGTGGCCGTACGCGACGTACACCAGGCAGATCCGTTTGATCAGGGCGGACTTGCCGACACCGGGCTGCGCCATCACCCAGACACCCGGGTTGGTGGTGAGCCTGCCGGTCCAGCCGGACGGGTCGATGCACACCAGCTCGCCGGTGAGGACGTCGCGGCCGACCGGGACTCCCCGTGCCGGCAGGCCCGCGCCCAGCAGGAACGGGTCGATCAGCGCGATCTGACTGGTGGGGCCGGTGTAGACGGCACCGGTGTCCTCCACCGCGACGCGGCCTGCGAACGGGCCGCCCCAGCCAAGCCGCGGCGCGTGGATCCGGCGTGCGTGTCCCAGGAACCGCGCCCGGCCCGGGGGAGTCTCTTCGTGGGCCCACCGAGGAGTGCGGAGCTGCGCCTTGTCCGGCATCGAGAGCTCCTCTACTTCACCAGGGGGTTGTAACCGATGGGCAGTCCGGCTGCGAAGACGGCGGCCTGAGCACCGAACGCCGGTCGCATGCGGATCCCCCGGGTGCCGGCGACCGCGAGCTTGAGTTCCTGTTGGGCGGCGGGAAGCTCGGAGGGCTTGTCGGCGGTGACGGTGACCCACAGGGTCCAGTCGACGACCTGGGCCCCGCCGGCGACCTGACGGGCGGCCTGCTCGGCACGCTGGTAGTCCGCCTTCTGACTCCACCTGGCGCGGCCCTTCACTTCGGCGGTGGCCTGCGCCCGGTGCTCGGCGGCGGAGATCTCCCGCTCCAACAGTGCCTCGCCCTCGTGCGGATCCAGGACCCGGTAGCCCAGGGTGATCCGTCGGCGGAAGCGGCCCGGGGCCAGCAGCGGCAGCAGAGTGCTGTAGGGAATCGGGCGGCGGGGCATCTCCTGGAGCACCCAGCTGGCGGACACCGCGCCGTCGTGTGCATAGGACTCCACCCAGTCGTCGGCCGCGATCGGACCGCAATCGCCCCACTGCAGTTCGTCGAACTGCTCGTCCCGGGCGAGGGCCACGCCGGGGTCGTACGCGGAGCGGACGATCCGGCGCAGGTCGGTCGGGGTGGTCCGGCGGACGATGTCGGTGCCGGTCCCGCTCAGGTCCAGGGTGTCGACCACCCGAAGCGTCTCGCCGACCTGTTCGGCGAGGTCGGTCGGGGGGTTGGCGGTGGCACACGGATCGACGGTGACGCTGAGCCAGGAGGCGATCTGGGCGGTGGCACGCGGAGTGGTGCGCACCAGCTCGTCGATGACGTCCAGCGCCAGGCGGGGGGCGTCGGGTCGCCGTCGGTGCTGGACGTCGTCGGCCAGGGCCTCGCCGGCTCCGGGGGTGATCTGGATGGTGACCGAGGCGCCCTTGATCTGCTCGGCCGTCGACATGGTGTTGAGGACTTCGCCCCACGTTCGCAGCCCGGAGCGGACGGCACTGGTGGGGGCCATGAGGCTTCCCCTGGGCGCGAGCAGGGTTGAGACCGTCATCCGACCCGTGGTGCGGTCGTGGACGACGCCGACCTTGCGGCCGCTGGTCGGGTCGTGGGCGGCGATCAGTGACGAGCTCGCCCCTACCCCGGGCAGGTCGAGCACGTAGGGCTGGGGGAGGAGGACACGCCGGTAGGAGGTGGTCCCCGTGCGGTATCCGCGCTGCCACGCCAACTTGGCCCGGTAGTAGGCCAGCGCGGACATCCCGTGCCGGCGGACGGCGGCCAGGCCGACGACCGCCCCGGTCAGCGGAAGGGTGACGAGCAGGCTGGCCGGGTGGCGGACGCCGATGAGACCGTCTGCGGTCAGGACCGCTGCCGCACCGATCGTCGCTTCCTTCGACAGGTTCCCCATCCCGAAGGAGCGACGGGTGCGCAGGCCGCTCACCATCAACCCGTCGGGTACCTCGTGGGCACTCACAGCTGTCCCTCCGATCCGTTCCCGATCTCACCCGCGCCGCGCTGTACAGCGCTGTTCAGTCCGTCCAGGACCTGGATGGCGAGCGCTGCGCCACCCGCTGCGGCTGCGCCTGTCGCAACGCCTGAGCCGCACGAACCCGGCACGCCTTCGGCACCGGGCATGCCGTCAGGGCTCCCGGCTGGTGCGGGAATCCGGGCAGCCCCGTTGCGGGCCGCCTGGGCGAGCGCGTCGCCGCCGGTCGACGACTGCTCCTCGGCCCCCGCGCTCGTGGACATCGACCGCTCGACACGGCGGGCATGTTCGACCGCACTGGTCGCCCCGTCCCCGCCTTCGGCGGCCGGGCCTGCGGAGTCGGCGCCCTCGCTGCGCCCCCTACGGGCGGCATAACCCGCCGCAGCCGACATGGCGGCGACCGCTCCGCCCGAGCCCATGGCAGTGCCGACTTCGTCGGCGACCGGTCCGAAGATCCGCACCAACGCGGCCGGAGCGAGTGCCCCGAGCAGCAGCGTGGTCAGCCCGCGCAGCCATTCGACCACCGAGTCGGCATGGCCGAACTCGGCGAAGCCGGTGCAGATGATGACCGCGACCATCGGCTTGTACACGATGCCGATGAGGATCGACCTGATCAGCAGCGGAGCCCACTTGCGGGTGGTCTCGCCTCCCACCCGGCCGGCTCCGGCGATCGGCAGGAGCAGGCACTGGATCGGAATCGCCGAGTTCCGAAGGAAGATCAGCACGAGCTGGACGAAGCCGACCGGCACCAGGACCAGCAGGCCGCAGATCACGATGAAGGGGTTGACCACATGGGGAACCAGGACGTCGACGATGTGGCCGGTGGCGGTCCCCGTGTCGCCGAAGGTGCTGTCGACCAGCCCGTCGGTCAGCGTGTCCCCAGCCCTGAGCAGCAGTGCGACGCCCGCGACACCGCCCACGCACAACAGGCAGTTCTGCAGCCACCCGCTCAGGGCCTGCCCGAGGTGACGCATCTGCCCGGTGACGGCCATCCGCCCGATCTGCCACATCAGGCCGACCGCTGAGATGATCAGCCCGAGCCACACCAGCATGCCGGCCAAGGTCGCATGCTCACCGAACAGCCCGGTGTCCTCCAGCCGCAGCGACGGCCCCTGGAGGGCGACCGTCAGTGTGAACTTCACCAGGGCCTTGACGAAGGCGATCCCGGCTTTGAGCAGTTCCCCGATGGTGGAGCTCCAGACGTCGTTCCACTCGGCGTCGATCGTCCGATCGACGGTCTCACCGATGTGCTCGCAGTGGTGGCCGTTGGTGAGGTAGTCGTAGGCGCCGACCACCCCGTAGTCACAACCTGCCTGGGCGAGCGAACCGATGATTCCGGGCTTGTCGTCAGCGATCGCGGGCGGGGCGAGCGCGACGAGGCCGCACAGGGTGACGACAGCCAGCAGCACGGCGACCAGACGGTTCCTCACGAGGCCTGCCTGATCGCGGTCCAACCCTGCGCGTTGAAGGCGGGGTCGCCGGGGGCCGCGATCTCCGGCACCGAGTCCGGAGCCGGGGACGTACCGCCGGTGGGGTCGAGCTTCCAGTCTCCGTCCCGCCACACCACCCCGATGGTGCCCACCGCGTACGACACGGCCTCGGGCCTGGTCTCACCGGCCTTCTGGGCGGTGCGCAGCAGCAAGTGGGCGGTGACGGAGTCGGGTTGGGCCTGGACGAGCTTGAAGCCGACCAGGTGGGTTCGAACCCAGGCGCCGGCCGGCAACGGGCCCGATTCCGGCAGGCCCATCGTGGAGCGGGCGCGTGCGTCCGCCTTCGCTGCGCCCTGACGGATCCGCTGCTCCCTGGTCGGGGTCCGATCGGAGGCGGCCGTGTAGGTCCTGTAGAAGGTGAGCTGCTCGTCCACCAGGGTCGTGGAGCCCTCGACGTCGAAGCCGGAGGAGGCGACCAGCATGCCGATCGCGCCGTCGGTGCTGTGGGGGAAGCCGACCTCCCGACTGCCGACGGTACGGGTGCCCCGGGGCGCGGCGAGCCATCGCTGCGGTTCGGTCCACGTGGTCGGCAGGCTGTACGTCGACACCGGTAGCGGGGGCGCTGCGACCGTGGTGGCCGGGGGTTCGCTGGGCTGAGCCTTCGACGGCTGAGCATCGCCACCGGACAGGGCCGTGTAACCGGTCAGGCCGACGACGATGGCGAGCAGCGCCCCCGCGCTCCACAGGGCAGAACGTGAGAGGACTCCGTCCCTCCTTCGGGTCCGCACTGGTCAGCCCACGATGCCGTTGAGGATGCTGATCAGCGAGCCGGACAACAGGATCGCCGCGACTCCGGCCCCCATCCACTTGAACGGTTCGCTGCCGCCGCCGTGGCGGCTCTTCTCGGCCGTGGCGAGCTTGAACACACCGAACCCGGTGGCGAAGACGCCGGCGAGGACGAGGAGCCACAAGCCGTAGCCGAACAGGGTCGAGACCATGCCGTCCATGCCGGGGATCTTGGTCGGCTTGGCGGCAGGGATCAGGTCTTCCGCAACGAACATCTGTCACTTCCCTTCGAGCTGGGCGCGCAGCCGGGCAGCCGCGCGCGCCACGACGGCATCGGCCAGGGCGTCCTCCGCTCGCTCGACCGAGCGGAGTACCGGCAGGTACGGCAGGTAGGTGGTTCCGGCGAGGCGTCCGCCGAGCGCGCGGAGACGGTAGCGGGCGGCCGGCGCGGGACGGGCAGGAGCGTCGGCGACCACGACCAGCCAGGGCCTCGGCACCGCGCCCGTCGGCCAGCCCTGGACGATCACCTCGACCGAGGCGATGCCGTAGACGGTGCTCGGGGCGACGAGGACGGGCTGGACGCCGTACGGCACCGCTTCCCCCGGCCCGAGGCCACAGGCTCGTGTGCCCCGGCCGCCCTCGTCGTCGAGCATCCGGAGCACGACGGCGGAGGCGATGTCGTATCCGTGGACCGGCAGTACTCCGTACAGCGGGACGACGCGCGTGCGCTGAACGGGTACCACCGGATCGGCTGTCATGTCGCAACCTTCCCTGGCTGCTTGCGTTGGCAGATCGAACTCCTTCGGCCACAGAGGGTAGCGTAGTCATTCGACTGCATGGCGTAACGGAATCGGCCGTTCGGAAGGCACGCGCAGCCGCCCGTTCGGACCCATCCGTGCACGACTCAAGGGGATTCCGGTGAAGAAGGTGCTGCTCGGATTCGGTGGGCTGCTCGTCCTCTTCCTCGGCGTGATCGGTGCGGCGCTTGCCCTGGTGGCGACGGCGGGGGCTGTCGAAGCGGATCGTGTGGCGGTGGACGGCGTGCCCGAGGCGTATCGCCCCTGGGTGTTCCGGGCCGCCCGCCAGTGCCACGATCCGGGGCTGACCCCGGCCCTGCTCGCGGCCCAGTTGTTCGAGGAGAGCGGCTTCCGGGTCGACGCCCGCAGTCCGGCCGGCGCCGAGGGTCCGGCGCAGTTCATGCCGGGTACCTGGGCGACCTGGGGGCGCGACGACGACCAGAGCGGTTCCGCGTCGCCGTACGACATCGGGGACGCGGTGATGGCACAGGGCCGCCTGATGTGCAGCTTGCTCGTGCAAGCGCGGGCATCGGGCATCGCCGACGACCCCCGGCGCCTGGCGCTCGCCGGCTACAACGCGGGCTGGGCTGCGGTCCAGGGCAGCCGTGGTGTTCCGCCCTACGGCGAGACGCAACGCTATGTAGCCGAAATCATGGGGAACTTGGGCCGCTTCGGCGGAGCCGGCCTGATGTCGGAGATCTCCGGCAGTGGTGTCGGCCCGGCCGCCGCGAGGAAGGCCGCCTCCCAGCTCGGTGTTCCCTACAGCTACGGTGGCGGCAGCCCCGCCGGCCCGAGCCACGGCCACTGCGACGGCGAGGACGGCTTCCGCGGCGGCCAGTGCCTGGCCGACTCCACGCTCGGCTGGGACTGCTCAGCGCTGGTCCAGTACGCCTACTGGCCTGCCCGCCAGCTCCCCCGCACCGCCGCCGAGCAGTACGCCGCCACGGCCGACCACCCCGTCGCCCAGGCCGAACTCCGAACCGGCGACCTGCTCTTCTGGCGCCACGGCAACGGTCACGTCTACCACGTGGCCCTCTACCTCGGCGACGGGGTGATGATCTCCGCGCCGAAGACCGGGGACGTCGTCAAGAGGGCTCCCGTCACCGACATGCCCGCCTCCGACTTCGCGGGTGCCACCAGGCCGTAGAGGGTGTACGACGATTTCCCGCTGGCCGACGTACGCAGCTCCCTGGGGGTGGGAGGCTTTGGTCGAGAGCCGACGGATTCCCGCTGCCCGAGGATGAGCGCAGGGAAGAGACTGCTCCGTACAGCTTGGAAAGCGGTCAATGGCTCTTTGCAGCGGTGGAGTTGAAGGTCTCGCGGTAGGTGCGTGGCGGCACCCCGACGTGTGCCTTGAACAGGGTGCGGAAGTTGGCCGGGGTGCCCAGGCCACAGCGTCGGGCGATGGCTTCGACCGTCAGGTCGGTGGATTCCAGGAGGTCCCGGGCGAGGCCGAGTCTTGCGTCGAGCAGCCAACTCATGGGCGGTCGGCCGGTGTCGGTGTGGAAGCGGCGGATGAGTGTGCGGCGGGACATGCCGGCCTGGCGCGCCAACTGGTCGACGGTGAGCGGTTGGTGGAGGTGGCACAGGGCCCACTCGTACACCGGCATTGTGGTGCCGGAGGGGTCCGCGGTCACCGGCAGGTCGGCGAACTGGGCCTGACCGCCGGTGCGGTGCGGGGCGGTTACCAGGAGGCGGGCCCGCTGGTTCGCCAGACGGGCGCCGTGGTCGCGGCGGATGAGGTGCAGGGACAGGTCGAGGCCCGCGGCGACGCCGCCCGAGGTCAGCACCTGGCCTTCGTCGATGTACAGCGCGTGCGGCTGCACCGTCACCTGCGGGTACTGGCCGGCGAGTGCCGCGGCGTAGCGCCAGTGCGTGGTGGCCCGGCGGCCGTCGAGCAGGCCGGCGGCGGCCAGGGCGAACGCCCCCGAGCAGATGGACACCATCCGGCTGCCGCGGGCCGCCGCCTGTGCGAGGGCGGCGGTGACCGCGGCGGAGGGCGGGTCGGGCTCCAGGTACCCCGGGACGATCACGGTGTCCGCGGTCTCAAGGGCGTCCAGCCCGTCGATGACGGACAGCGCCGGGCCGCCGTGCATCGGCACCAGGCCCGGCCGTTCCGTGCACACCGTCATCGAGTACGGCCCGTCCGGCCAGCTTCCGAAAACCTGCAACGGGATGCCGATGTCGAGGGCGAGGACGTTCTCGAGCGCCACCACGACCACGTGGTGCTTGCCGTCGGAGGTGTGGGCTCCCATGGCACGATCCTATCCCTGGATGGCACTCGTGCCACTGACTGCCTCGCTCCGTCTGCGCCTACGGTCGGTTCATGACCACGGGAAACGCTCTCCTGCCGTCACCACCGGGTGCGGTGGTTGTGCACGGCCTCGACGGGGACGCCTCCGCGGTGAGCCGACAGGGGTGAGCACCATGAGGATCAAGCTGGATGGGGCCCAGGCCGCGATCGAAAGAGCCCGCGCCCACGCCGTGGCGATCGGCGTCCCGATGAACATCGCCGTCGTCGACGGCGGCGGACACCTGGTCGCGTTCGCCCGAATGGACGGGGCGATCCTCGGTTCGATCGAGATCGCGCTGGCCAAGGCGAAGACGTCGGTGCTGTTCGACGCCCCGAGCGAGAAGCTGTGGGAGTTCTGCGGGCCCGGCGGCCCGGCGCCCGCGACCGAGCACACCAACGGCGGGCTGATCCCCTACGCGGGCGGCCTGCCCCTGTACGACGGCGACGCCACCCTGATCGGAAAGAGAGCTGCCGTGACCACCGACGCACCCCTGCCCGTCTTCGAACGGCTCGGCCTCCCGGACACGGACCTGTCCCGGGACGCCTACGCCTGTGCGCAGCGGGCCACACCCGACTTCGTCCTCTTCCACAGCGTCCGCAGCTACGTCTTCGCCCGCGCCCACGCCCGGCAGCAGGGCCTGCGCGCAGGAACCGACTACGACGACGAACTGCTGTTCCTCAGCTGCGTCTTGCACGACATCGGGCTGAGCGAGGAGGGCAACGGCGACCAGCGCTTCGAGGTCGACGGTGCCGACACCGCGGCGGCGTTCCTCCGCGAACGCGGCGTCGAGGAACGGCGCATCGCCATCGCCTGGGACGCCATCGCCCTGCACACCTCGGAGGGCATCGCCGGGCGCAAGGGCCCAGAGGTGCGGCTGGCGCAGGAGGGCATCGGCACCGACATCCTCGGAGTCCGACGCGAGAGCCTTCCGGCCGGCCTCGCCGACGAGGTGCACGCCGTGCTCCCGCGCATGGACCTGGCCTACGCGCTGAGCGACGCGATCGTCGCCCAGGCCACCGCCAAGCCGCAGAAGGCGACTCCGCTGACCTTCCCGGGAGCAGTGCTGCGCCACCATCTGCCGTACGGCGCTCAGCCCACCTGGTACGACCTGATCGCCATGGCGGGTTGGGGCGACCGTCCCGTCGGCGCCGTCGCCCGGCGCCGTGCCCGGACGCCCGAGCAAGTCGGGGCCATGTTCACGGAGTACCTGGCGGCGGGTGACATCGAGGGCCTGCTCTCGCTGTACGAGCCGCACGCCCACTTCGTCCCCACCCCCGGAACCCACCTGGTGGGCACCGAGGCCATCCGGAAGGCCCTGCGACAACTGATCGACAGCGGCGCCCGACTCGAGCTCGAACTGCGCGAGATCCGGCAGGTGGACGGCATCGCCCTGGTGTCGAACACCGCCACGCTCACGGGCGCCGGCCCCGAACCGGTGATCTCCACGACCACGGAGATCCTCCGGCGCCAGCCGGACGGCGGCTGGGTCCACATCGTGGACGACCCGTTCTTCACCTGACCGCCTACGCCCCGCACCAGCCGCCCGCCGGTGGTCCAGGCCTCCTGACCGTCGGGCAGAGAAGCGCGTCGACCGGAACGGCTTCCAGCTGGGCATGCAGGGCCTGGGCTCACCTGGACCGTCCGGTACCAGGGCGAGGGACGGGAGCGCGGTGCGGAGCGGTGCCGGGGCCGGTGAGTGCTGTGCCACGCGTTCGTGAGGGAGGAGGTCCGGCGGCCGCTGACGAGGCCCTTGCCGCGCTGGTCACGACTGGGCCCGACGCGAGGTCGTCGTGCGTCGGGCGGTGCAAGGCCGCGACGGTGGCGTGGATCAGGCGGGCAGTGAGCTGGGAGACGGGGCCAGCCTCCCAGCCGCGGTCGCGCATCAGCCGGACGAGGTGGTCCGGGACGGACCGGCCGTCGTCCTGCATACGTGCCATCCGGGCGGCCAGCAGGGGCCACTGACGGGAGCCCACCAGCAGCCCCGCCTCGCGTTCACGGCCGGGCATCGCCTCGTGGACCCAGCGGACGAAGCGGCCGTTCTCCGCCTGGCTCACCCCCAGCTGCGCCAGCGCCCGACGGCGATTTCCGAGGTCGAGGTCCTTCGGCAGGTCCAGGCCCACCGTCAGCGGACCGTAGGAGAGCACGGCGTCCCGGCTCGGAGCAGCGGCCGATCGCTGAGGGGCGTTGAGCGTCCGGCCGACCGCTCGGTCGACTCCCAGCCCCTCGGCGTAGGCCGCGGCCAGGACCCGTCGGACGTCGATGCCGTGGTCGTGGAGTTCCTTCATGGTCGCGGCGATCTCCGGCCAGATGGGGGAGGAGAGGATGGCCTCGCGCACCGGGCCCGCCGGAACGGTCGCACGCAGCACCCGCGCCCACTCCTGTGTCCGCCCCGCTGCGACCCGCGCCGAGTCGGCGGCGACCGCGTCCCGGACCGCGACGGCGATGCCCCCGACCTGCGGGAGGAAGTGATCGAGGTCGACACCGGCCTGCCGCAACGCGACCAACTGCTGCGCCATGGCGGGCCAGTCCGGACCGGACATCAGGGCCCACGCGACGTCCGGGACGAGCCTGGCCTTCACGTCCCCGGCCGCCTCGGGGAGGGCCTGGTCCACCGGCGGTAGTTGGCGTTCCCCGCCCGTCCTTCGCTGCGCCGCACGGCGGACCGCGTCCGCGACGGCGAGCACCAGCCGTACCGCCATCGTGGATGCCTGCACCGCTTCGCCGACGGCCTCGGCGAAGGGCTCGCCCGGGTAGGGCATGGTCATCGGGGTCTCCTGTCTGTCAGCGGCTCCGGGTGGGGCCGTCGGCTCCACGGCCGGGGGAGTGTCCTGCTCCGACGGTCGAACCTGGGATCGCCCGCGGAGGGTGCGCTGGTGCGGCGCCGGCCTGCGGAGCAGCAGCTGCTGGTCCTGCGTCCAACGGAACGCTGTGAGCGGCGGCCCAGCCGTCCAGCCTCCAGACGAGGACCTGGGCGACGGACTCGGCTGACCTGAGCTCACGTCGGGCGGCCACCGCGGCGAGGACCGAGACGGGGCTGACGCCGTGCCGCCCCAACGCGGACAGCCGCTCGCGCAGGGCGGGCCAGGCTGGGTCCAGGAGTACGGCCGACGCATGAGCGGGAACGGCCCGAGCCACGACCTCGGCCAGTGGCGACGGTCCCGCCCCACTCGTACGCGGCCGGGTTCCCGCACCGACCGACGATGCCCCGGTGACGAGTTCCACCGCCTCCCGTAGCGGTCGGCCCGTCCGGGCCGCGGCTCCGGCCTGGAGGCGGTAGCCCTGCTCCTCGTGCCACAGCTGCGCCGCCTTGACGGCTGTGGCCAGGGCGAGGAGGAAGCCCAGGAAGGCGACGGTGTCGTTACGGCCTGACGACTCTGCAGCGGACACGAGGATCCGGACCGAGGAACGCAGCAGCAGCCGCGCCTCCCCGTCGAGGTCGCGGTGGCCCGGTGCCCGTGCAGCCCGTTCGAACTCGGCTGCGGAAGCGCGCAGAGCCGGCCCGGTGAGGGACGGCGCGTTCTCGGCCACCACGACGAGGAGGTCGCCGAGGGCGGCGACGTCACCGGCACCCTGCCGTGGCCCGTCGGCGCCGAGTCGCCCGGAGACCACGTCGAGGTTGAGTTCGAGCGTCTGCCAGAGCATGTCGGGCGGGATTTCGGGCGCCGGGATCGGGACCTGCCAGCGTTCCCGGACACGGGGGAGCGACAGGTCGTAGGCCAGGCTCGAGCCCGCGAACCACACCGCGCGATCGCCCCGGTCCCGGTCGCCCGGGAGCGCGACCGCGTAGCCGGTGAACGCGTTGTTCTGCGCGCCGACGCGCTGGGTCACCCGCAGTCCGGAAGAGCGGAGGCGGGCGAAGAAGTCGTCCTCGCCTGCTGCGGAGGCCGCTGCCGTACGGACGGTTCGTTCGAGTTGGTCGCGTGCGCTCTCCGGCAGGTGGCGGCGGGAGGCTTTTCGCGTCTCGCCCGTCGTGGGCCAGCGTTTCGCGGTTCGGTCCCCCGACGTCAGCGGACGTAGGTTCCATCGGGTCTCGAGCTGTCGGGCGAGCCGCTGCATCCGGACGATGTCCTGCCGCAGATTCGGTTGGATCCCGTCCTGCCGGGCCTTCGTCGCGACGATGTGGATGTGGTCGTCCGCGTGGCGGACCGCGACCCAGCGGCAACCCCACGGGTCACCGTGCGGGGCGATGCCGGCGGCGTTCATCATCGTCGCCGCGGCCTCGGCCCACTGCCCGTCCGTCAGGAGCGGATCCTCGGGAGCCGTGCGCACGGCGACGTGGTAGACGTGCTCGGCGGGGACGTTGCCCGGGAGGGCGTGCACCGGGGCGTCCAGCAGAAGTCCCAGGTCCCCCACCGTCGTGTTCGCCGACCGCGCGGGGTCGGGCACCCACGGTGCCCACGCGGCGACCATCCGAGGGTCCTCGTGCTCGTCCCGCTTTCCGGGACCGTAGAGGTAGAACAGAAGCCCCGCGGTGTCGTTCCCACCCTTCGCCCTTTTCGGAATCACCAGCGCGACGCTCGCTCCCGCATCACCTGGAGCGTCGCGCGATCTACCCGACGAACGGCCTCCTCGACGAGGTGCACGATCGGCTGGACACCGCCGTCTCCGCTCGGCCCGATCGACGCGCAGAGCCGCACCAACTCACCACGCGACCGGATCAGCTCGGCCAGCACATCCCGGGCGTCCGCCGACACCGGCACGAGCTGATCCTTGGCGACTGCCAGCGCCTTGCGGGCCGCCCACGCGGACACGGCCATGCCGTCGCGGTTCGCGGCCTCCCGCACGATGGTCAGCTCGACATCGTCGTAGGCGAGATTCACCCGGTTCGACCGGGGTGACCGGGTCTGCCGCTCCCGGCGCCGTCCACCCTGCGTGGCACTCACCCTCGCTGCTCCTCGGCTCTGTGAGGACGTTTTTCTCACGGATCCGGAGCGACCCCGTCCCTCGCCGGACTCCCGCTTCGCCACTCTGGTTCGTTGTCGAATTACCTGCTCGTAGATACGCCGGGGTGATGGTCGCGAATCACCGATACGGGTGACACCTGCGAGCGGGTTCGAGACCGTCGGGGACGGCGGTTCTACGATCCCCGGCATGACGAGAGATGACGAATTCCTTCGGCGGATGCGTGAGATCCAGGAGGGGCGCGAGAAGGCGATCGTGCCGCTCGCCGGCCTCATGGCGCAGCGCAAGCGCTTGCGCGACCAGCTGGCCGAGACCGAGGTGCCGTACGGCCAGGCGTTCGCGGCCGCGGAGGCTGCGGGCTGGAGTGCGGAGGAGCTTTCGCGGCTGGGCGCGGAGGCGCCCGTGCGCCGCCCGAAGGGGAGGCCTCGGAAAAGCGGTGCAGGTATCAAGACCGCCATCCCGGGACCGTTGTCCGGCAGCGCGGACGACGCGGCCACGACGGACGTTCCTGCCAGCTGAGGCTGCACCCGCCTGGCAGGCGGGTGCAGCGAGTTAGTGTTCGTTGTTCCATTGGCGGAGAGCCGATCGGATCGGGGCTTACTGATGGTTTCGGGGCGAGTTGAACTGCGCTCCTGTTGCGTCGCCGTTCGCCAGGTCAGTAGCGGAACCGTGGCTCAGAGCCGTCGATGCGCAAGATGCAGTTCCTGGCCCAAGAGGAGAACGTGGACCAGCCCTGGCCAACGGGCTTCCGGTTCGCCGACCGGACCCGGGCCCGTCACGCCGAGGTGCACACCCTGCTTGCCGCGGGCCACGGCAGACGCGCCGTCCAACGGCAGCTCGGCATGACCTACCGCATGGTCAAGGCCCTGGCCGACGCCGCGAACCCGGAGGAGTTCTTCCAGGGTCAGTGGCAGAACCGCCCATCCGTCCTCGACGACTACAAGCCCTACCTCGACGACCGCTGGAACGACGGCTGCACCAATTCCTGGAAGCTCTGGGAGGAGATCGTCCCGCTCGGCTGCAAGGGCAGCTACCAGCGCGTCAGTGCCTGTCTGCGGTAGAAGCGGACCTCGCCACGGCCGGTGCCGCCCAGCCGCCGTCGCCCCGTACCGTCGCCGGCTGGATCCTCCGGCAGCCCACGGCGCTCTCCGAGTCCGAGCAGCTCCAGCTCAAGACGGTCCTGGCCGGCTGCCCCGAGCTGGACGCCCTGACCCGGCACGCCCGCACCTTCGCCGTCATGCTGACGGAACGCCAGGGCGAACGGCTCCTGGAATGGCTCGCCGCGGTCCGCCAGGACGACCTGCCCAGCCTCTACACCCTCGCGTGTCCGAGACAGCAACCGGCGGCGTGGGCGCCGCCGACGACAGGCCCGGTTCGGGAGCACCGCGGGTGGCCCTGGTCACCGGCGCGGGGCGCGGCCTCGGCGCGGCGATCGCCACCCGACTGCACGCGATCGGGCTGCGGGTCGCCTTGCTCGACCGCGACGGAGACGCCGTGGCCGAAGTCGCCCGAGGGCTCGACCCCGGGCTGGGCAGCGCGCTGGCGCTGACCGTCGACGTGGACGACACCGCGGCGGTGGAAGCGGCGCTGGGGGAGGTCGCGGGAAGGTGGCACGCGCCCGACATCCTGGTCAACAACGCCGCCCGCACTGTGCCGGGATCGGTCTGGGACATCGCACTGGACGAGTGGGACGCCGTCATGACGACCAACCTCCGCAGCGTCCTCGTGCTGACCCGGCTCTGCGCGGCGCCGATGCGGGAACGCGGCTGGGGTCGCGTCATCAACCTGTCCTCCCTGGCGGGCCAGCAGGGCGGGACGCTCGCCGGCGCGCACTACTCCGCGGCCAAGGCCGGCGTCCTGGCGCTCACCAAGGTCTTCGCCCGGGAGCTGGCCCCGTACGGGGTCACCGTCAACGTAGACGCCGGGTACGTCACCGGCGCCACCTTCGACATCAACGGCGGGACACACATGCGCTGATGACCTGAGGGGCGTGGCTGGGTATTGGGGTGGAACACCCCCGTGGCAGACCGGGACGGCCACCGGACGGCGAGCCGGTCGGTGGCCTCCCGGGGCGAGACGGCAACGGGGGAGGGCTCACCGGCTCCGATCCGGGAGCAGGGCCCGTACGGCAGGTGAGGCGGTATGGCCGTGCGATGTTGGCCCGACCGGATGGCGGCTGTTCGCCGTTCGGCGTGCCGGGTCGTCGGCGGACCGGGCGGGTCCCGGTGCGCGGGTTAGGTTCGGGCCCGTGACCGGCAACGACGCGGTCCTGGCGCTGATGGTGGTCACGGCGCTGGGCTTCGACTTCACCAACGGCTTCCACGACACCGGCAACGCGATGGCGACCTCGATCGTCACCGGCGCGCTCCCGCCGCGCGTCGCGGTCGCGGTGTCGGCGGTGCTGAACCTGGTCGGCGCGTTCCTGTCGACCGCTGTGGCGGCGACCATCGCCAACGGCCTGGTCGCCAGCGGGCAGGTGACCCTGACCGTGGTGTGCGCCGGTCTGACCGGCAGCATCCTGTGGAACCTGGCCACCTGGTTCCTCGGGATCCCCTCCAGTTCCTCGCACGCGCTGATCGGCGGGGTGGTCGGGGCGACGGTGGCGGCGGCCGGGGTCTCGGCGGTCAAATGGCAGGGGCTGGTCTCCAAGGTGGTCGTGCCCGCCGCGCTGTCGCCGTTCATCGCCGGCGGGGTGGCCGTGGCCGGCACCCTTCTGGTCTACCGCCTCACCCGCGGCGTGCCCGAGGGCCCGCGCGGGCGCGGGTTCCGGCTGGGCCAGATCGGCTCGGCCTCGATGGTCTCGCTCGCCCACGGCACCAACGACGCGCAGAAGACCATGGGCGCCATCACCCTGGCCCTGATCGCCAACGGCACCCTGCCGACCGGAGCGCGGGCACCGGACTGGGTGGTCGTCTCCTGCGCGGTGGCGATCGCCCTGGGCACCTACGTCGGCGGTTGGCGGGTGATCCGCGCGCTGGGCAAGGGGCTGGTGGAGATCGAACCGCCGCAGGGGATGGCCGCCGAGTCGGCCTCGGCCGCCGTGATCCTCTGCTCCACCGACTTCGGCTACTCGCTGTCCACCACGCACGTGGCCACCGGGTCGATCCTGGGCTCGGGGATCGGCCGGAGGGGCGCGGCGGTTCGTTGGCAGCTGGCCCACCGGATGGCCACGGCCTGGCTGCTCACCCTCCCGGCCGCCGCAGCGGCCGGCGCGGTGGCCTACTGGGTCGCGAACGGGATCGGCGGAACGGCCGGGGTGGTGGTGATCCTCGTCGTGCTGGTACTGGCGTCGACCGCCTTCTTCGCCGCCTCCCGCTACCCGCCGGTGACGCCGGAGAACGTCAATGCCGCATGGACCGGTTCGGTGGCCCCGGAGCCGGTCAAGGCCAAGGACGAGGTGGGCCCGTGAACTCCTGGGTCAACCTGGACGCGCTGTGGCGGATCGTCGTGGTGGGGCTGCTCACCGGCGCCGGCCTGCCCGCGCTGTTCGCCCTCGGCCTGCGCCTGCTCAATCCGACCGGTGCTGAGGGTTCGGCCGACCGGCCCACCGCCGGGCCGGTCGGCTACGCCCTGGCCGGACTGGTCTTCGCGGTGGTGCTTGCGGCGATCGGCTGGGGCATCTCCGTCATCGTCAACCACCGCTGACCGCCCGACGCCGAGGCCGTCGCCGGGCAGTTCGGTGTAGCGGGTGTTCCGGCCGTCGTCCGGGCGGATGCGGGCGACGCGAAGCGTGTTCATCAGGCTCCGTGAGACGTAGAACTCCTGTTCGGCCTCCCAGTCGGGCCGGAAGTGAGGTACAGGGGGCCGGGGACCCTGCTCCAGCCGGACCACCGGTTGGAGTTCCGGTCCAAGAGGAGGTTGTAGTAGGCGTGGCCGTCGTCGCCGACGCGGAACATGACCAGGCGCTGGGCGCGGGCGTCCACGTCGCCGACCGCCAGCGTGGGCGGGAGGCGGGTGCGGGCGTTGCCCGGCATCTGCCGCCGGGCGCCGTGCCGCCACCAGATCCGGTCGTCCTCGCCGCGGGTGGCCTCGTAGGTCCCGTTGTCGTGCCAGATAGCCGTCATGGCCGACGGGGACCGCGCGGGGCCGCCCTCGTTGATCCAGCCGCCTTCGGTCGCGGCTACGGCGGGTGAGGCCGAGAGTCCAACCGCCAGGCCGAGTCCGGCCAACACCACTCCCGCCACGCGGGGTGCGCGAGCGACTGCGGCGCGGAGGACGGGCATGCGTTGTGATCCCGCACGCTGGCGCCGCCGGAGGCGTGCGGCGGTGCCGTGAGCGCACGGAGGCCTGCCTGCGGATGCACACGACCGACCGGTCGGCCCGCCGGTCGGCTCCCGGGGTGTGGCTACCCGGCCGCGGCCAGGTGGGTGCCGAAGAAGTCGGCCAGTTTCGCGATGGCGGGGGCGACGTACCGCTCCTTGTCGTAGAGGTCGACGTGTGCGGCGCCGTCGATCCAGTGCAGTCCCTTGGGGCCGGTCGAGCGCTGGATCGCCCGTACGCTCATCCAGGCGTGTGAACGGTCAGCGATTTCAGATGCAGGCCGAGGCCCTGACGTGGTCGACCGGCACCGCCGGCCGCAGGCAGTGCCGACCGCTGGGCGGCGCGAGTCCGCTGTCGGTGTTCGAAGCGGTGGAGTCCAAGGCCCTGCTGCCGTTGCCGGACAAGCCGTTCGTGCTGGCCCGCTGGTCCACAGCCGCAGTGGGCCCTGACATCCACATCAAGGTCGGCCGCACCCTCTACTCGGTGCCATGGAAGCTGATCGGCCGCAAGGTCGACGTCCGCTCCACCGCCACTATGGTCCAGGTCTTCCATGAGGGCGAGCTGGTCAAGACCCACGCCGCACTCGACCAGGGCAAGCGCACGGACAAGAACGGCTACCCGCCGGAGAAGATCGCCTTCCAGATGAAGACGCCGATCTGGTGCCGAAGCCAGTCCTCCGAGGTCGGCGACGCCTGCCGGGAGGTGAGCGACCAGCTGCTGGAGGTCAACGCGCTCTACCGGCTCCGCGCTGCCCAGGGGATCCTCGGGCTGCGGAAGAGTACGGCGACCAGCGGCTGGAGGCGGCCTGCACCAAGGCCATCGCGGTCGGTGACCCGTCCTACCGCACCATCAAGGGCATCCTGATCGCGGGCACCGAGACCGACCCCGAGCCGGAGACCGGCGACGCCGGGGCCGCGGCCTTCCTCCACGGCCCCGAGGGACTGTTCGCCACGAGCATCCCCACCCAGACCTCCGGCGAGCCTGAGGGCACCCCGGGCCACGCTGACGCCGACGACGCCGAGGAGGCCGCTCGATGAGCGTGATGGACACCGCCCTGCGTGAGTCGCTCAAGGCCCTTCGGCTGTCGGGAATGCTGGAGACCCTGGATGCGCGGCTGATCCAGGCCCAGGGTGGTGAACTCGGCCACTTGGACTTCCTTCAGGTCCTCTGCCAGGACGAGATCACCCGTCGCGAGACGGTCGCTTTCCAACGGCGCTTGCAGAAGGCGAAGTTTGAGCAGCAGGTCACTCTGGAGGAGTTCGACTTCGCCGCTTCCCCGAAGCTGCCCGCGGCCCAGATCCGCGACTTGGCCGCTCTGCGCTGGCTCCATGTAGGCGAGTCGGTGATCCTCTTCGGCCCGGTGGGCGTCGGTAAGACACACGTCGCCCAGGCCCTCGGTCACCTCGCTGTCCGACAGGGCGCGAACGTCCGCTTCACGAAGATCAGCCGGGTCCTGGCCGAGCTCGCCGGCGGCCACGCGGACCGCACCTGGGACAAGCGCATGCGAGAGCTGATCCGACCCGACGTCCTCATCCTGGACGACTTCGCCATGCGGCAGCTGAGCGCGGCCCAGGCCGACGACCTCTACGAGCTGGTCTCCGAGCGGCAGGGGCGCTCGCTGATCATCACCAGCAACCGGGCCCCCAGCGACTGGTATCCCCTCTTCCCCAACCCCGTCGTCGCCGAGTCGCTGCTGGACCGGCTGATCAACACCAGCCACCAGGTCATCATGAACGGCCCCAGCTACCGGCCCAACAAGCGCCCGAGGAATCCCGCCGAGAAGCCTCAGACACTCTGACCGGCGCCACGGAGTGCTCAGCTGACCGCTGCCCGCAGCCCCGCGTTCCGGCCCCGCCGGCCCACGTGGATGATGGTGCGGTGACGAACATCAGCGACGCCCAGGTGAAGGTCCACTTCCGGATGGAGGTCGACGAGGACGGCTGGCCGCCGGCAAGCGTCGAGAGCCTGTGGGCAGTGGACCTTGGCGACGGAACGGTGCGTCTCGACAACACCCCCTGGTTCGTCCGCGGCGTCGCGAGCGGCGACGTCATCCGCGTGAGCGTCGATGATGACGGCCTGCGCTGGGCAACGGAGACCGTTCATGCCTCGGAGAACTGCACCATCCGGTTGATCGTGCTCGAGGGCGGCGGCTCTGCCGCTGCCCGGCAGACCGTGCTGGAGACCTTCCACCAGTTCGGCGCCACCGGCGAGGGCATCGAGCAGTTCCGGATGGTCGCGCTGAAGATCCCGCCGGAAGCGGACATCCAGCGGATCCGAACGCTGTTGGAACACGGCGAGGCGCAGGGTCGGTGGCACTGGGAAGAAGGATGTGTCACTGCCGCATGGGAAGCCAGTGCAGGCGCGGAGGACGACTGAGCGCCTCCGGGACCGCCTTCAGATCACCGGCCAGACGCGAGAGGGTGGGGAATTGTCTGGCGTTTGACCTGGGGAATTGGCTGACCGTCGACACCTCGACGCCTATCCCGACGGCTATCCCCGGCTACGGATCCCTGTCGGCAAGACCTACACCGAACGCATGATCCCGCTGCACCCGCAGGCCGCCGACGCACTGCGGAGCCTGATCGAGACCGCCAAGGCCGGCAACGCCGCCGCCCGCCACGACCCGTGGGCCCAGCGGCCGGTCCGCTACGTGTTCATGCGCCGAGGCAAGCCGATGGGCAGGTTCTTCCTCTTCGACGACGCCCTGGAGATCGCCTGCCGCAAGGCCGGGCTCCTCGACGGCGACGGAAACCACACAGTCACCGCGCACAGGTTCCGGCATTCCGTCGGCACCCAGCTCGCCGAGGGCGGTGCCCAGATCCAGACCATCATGGCCATCCTGGGCCACCGCAGCGCGCAGATGTCAGCAACCTACTCGCACATCAGCGACCCCGTGCTCAAAGAGCAGTACGAAAAGGTCATCGCCGCCGGCGGACGCATCGCTGGCCCGGCCGCCGAGGCACTCCTGGCCAACCAGCTCGGCGAGGAAACCGTCCACTGGCTGAAGACCAACTTCTTCAAGACCGAACTCGAACTCGGCCACTGCCTGCGCACCCCGGCCGAAGGACCGTGCGAATGCGACCTCTACCTACGGTGCTCGAAGTTCTTCACCACCAGCGAGTACGTTCCGCGACTGAGGGAGCGGCTGGTCCGCGAGCACGAGCTGGTCCAGGACGCGGTCGAACGCGGCTGGCCTCGTGAGGTCGAACGGCACACCGCGACCTCCAGCCGGATCTGCGAACCTCTCGCGGAACTCGGCGAGTCCACTGCCTCAGGCACGCTCGGGGATGCGTGATCTCCTCTTCAGGCCGGTTCATTGATGCCCGTCCCGTCGCGACGAGGTCAGGAGCCCACGGGGGTGCCGTCCGGCTTCCGCCCGAAGGAAGATGCGAGGACGTCGGGGAGGTCGGCCGCTGGGACAGCGGTGCGCACCTCCGCCAGGACACGGGGGAAGTCGTCATCATCGATGGCACCCAGGTACTCCTGGCGCAGCTTGTGGATGATCTCGACAAGCTCGGGCCGCAACCGCATCCAGGCGCGAGACGTTCGGATCTCCTCCTCGACCTGATCCATGAACCAGCGCATGACCACGTACGGGATGTCCAGGTGCCCGCTCTGGGGATCGAAGCACAGCGCTGGCTCCCGCACCGGGTCCTCATCGGGGACGACGGCGGTCACAAGAGCTCGTTGATCGGCGACAAGGTGCAGTTCCAGATACCAGGCGTCGTCCGGGACGGAGTACATCACGGTGATCGCGTAGTCGCCGTCGGGGTGCGGGAAGGGCATGGCCGCATGCTGCCACAGCCGTCAGGCGGGCGGTCGGCGTGGAGGGTGGCCAGCGCGTCGAGCTCGGCGAGCAGGCTGTCGTACGGCGCGTCGAGGTCCAGGGCGGCGGCCCGCAGGCGCAGGGCGAGGGGTGCGAAATCGGGGGCCGTGGTGAGGAGTTCGGCTGCGTCCCGGGCCGCTGCGACGGCTGCCGCGGTGGGGCGGTCGCCCACGCCCACGCCGAGTCGGGCCGCCAGGAAGTCGATCCGTTGCCGGGCCGGCCGGTCGCGGTCGGCCGTCGCGTCCAGCTCGTCCGCCGCCGTGTGCTCGCCCGCCAGCAGCCCCGTCAGGGCCTCGGTCAGTCGGCGGCCGGTGCCGCCGGTGGCCAGCACCACGAGACCGCTCGCCGAGGCCCGCCAGGAGGAGCGGTTGGCGAGGTCGACGGTGCCCGCCAGCAGGAGGTCCTCCGCCTCGGGGTACCAGGGCGCCCAGGAGACCAGCCGGTCGAGCGCGGCCTGGGCGGTCTCCGGGTCGTCACCGCCCGCCACCCGGCTCACCAGGGCGGCGTAGCGGGGGCGGTCGGCGGCAGGCAGGTCCAGCGGGCGGGTGCGCAGCACCGCGGTCCGGGTGACGGGCGGGCCCGCCGCGGCCCCGTCGAGCATCCGCCAGGCCGCGGGCGCGGGGAGCAGCTTGACGGCGGCGGCCACGGCGGCCGCCCGTACGTCGCGGTGCTGTTCGGGCCGGTCGTGCACCTCGGTGAGGAGCGTGAGCGCGGTCTCCAACGGTAGCAGGCGGGCGACCAGGCGGACCAGTTCCTTGCGGCTGGTGACCTTCGCCCCGCCGCCGGCGGCCGTCCCGGCGCTGTCGGCTGTCCCGGCGCTGTCGGCTGTCCCGGCGCTGCCGGCCGGTCCGGGCAGCAGCGCCTCCCGCAGCACGGGTGCCAGTCGCGAGGGCGCGACGAAGCCGGCGGCCCGCCCGGCCGCGTACAGGGCCACCCGGGCCCGGTCGTCGCCCGCGTGGGCCAGCAGCAACGGCAGTGCCTCGGCGGGCCGGTCCGTCCGGACCAGGGCCCCGAGCGCGGCCTCGGCGAGCACCGTGTCCGGGGACTCGGCGTACCGGTGGACGGTGGCGAAACCGAGTTCGGGGATCGCCGCCAGGGTGCGCAGGTGCCCGGCCCGGGTGTGCACGGGCAGCGAGGCGTCGTCCGCCGCCCCGGCCAACAGGCGCGCGGCGGCCGCGCGTTGCCGGGGCGCCCAGCACTCGATCCCGTCGGTCGGCGGCAGCCAGCGGGACCCCGCCGCCAGGAAGCGCCCGTACGGCGGGGTGGCGCCGAGCACGGTGTCGAGCAGGTCGGTGCGCTGTCGGGCCAGCACGACGAGCACCTGTGGCAGGACGGCGGCCGAGGGCTCCAGGTCCAGGACCCGGGCCACCCGCTCGCCCCGGGTCGCCGGGTCGGCGAGCCAGTGGCCGACGGCCTGCCGGACGGTCGCGTTGTCGCCGAACTGGACGGCCTCCCACAGGAGTTCCTGCAGTTCGGGCAGGCGGTGGGCGCGTCGGCCCAGGGCCCCGGCCAGGGCGAAGGTCAGGGTGTGGTCGACCTTGTCCGCGCCGGCCGTCAGCCACGGCCGCAGCGCCTCGAAGACCTGGACCTCCTGGCCGCGCCGCAGCGTGGTGTCCAGCCGGCCCAGCGGAATACTGCCGAGCGCCCCGGAGAGCTGCCGCAGGGCGGCCAGGGCCCAGCCCAGCAGGGCCTGTTCGCCGCTCGTGGCGTGCTCGCGCAGCACCCCGAGGGCGAGCTCGGAGAGTGCCTGGCGGGTGTGCCAGGAGGTGTCCCGGGCCTCGACGGCGTCGGTGACGATCCGGGTGAGGGCGTCGGCCGCCGCGCCGGTGAGGAGCGCGGGCGGGACGGCCGCCAGCGCGACCAGGTCGGGGGAGCGGACCGGGTCCTGCTCGTTGCGCAGCCGCGCCAGCTCGGCGAGCAGCTCCCCGACCGCCGCCGCGTCGCCCGAGCGGGCCGCGTTGCGCACCAGCAGCGGGTAGGCCAGCGCCCGGTCCTCCGCGGCGGGCTGGCGGGTGGCCGCGAGCAGCCGCGGCCGGGTCTCGGCCACCGGCAGGTGGGCGACGTGGGCCAGCACGACGGACCACGCGGCGCCGCGCTCGGCGGCCTGTTCGGCCATCCGCCGGGCCTCGGCCTGCGCCCGACGGCGGGGCAGCGCGTCGAGCACGGCCTCGGACAGGTCGTGGTGGCCCTGGTCCCGGTCGGCGGTGGCGTGGTCGTAGAACGCCTCGCGGCGGGACGGCGGCAGGGCGCGCAGCAGCCGGGCGAGCCACATCGGGGCGGTGCTCCAGGCCCGGGCCAGGTCCGCCAGCTCGGGCGTGTCGAGCCGGGCGGCCCGGGTCAGCGCGCTGCGGGAGATCGACGCGGTGGCGGCCCGCTCGGGCACGGTGACCAGCCGGATGGTCCGGCCGGGCGCGGCGGTCAGCAGCCGGCCCACGCACTGCTGCATCGGCTGTGGCAGGCGGGCGGGGCAGTGGCGTTCCAGCAGGTCCAGCACCCGCTCCGGCCGGTTCCCGGCCACGGCTGCCAGGGCGTCCCCGTTGCGGTACCACCAGGCGGTACGGGCCGACTCGGGCAACTCGGCGAGCTGCCGGGCCAGTTCGTCCAGCAGCAGGTCGGGGTGGCGGCGGGCCAGCTGGTGCCAGTTGGTGAAGGCCGGGAACAGTCCGGGCAGGAGCTCGGCCACGGTGCCGGGCCCGCAGCCGGGCAGCAGCCTGGCGGCCGCCGCGTCCCCCAGGACTGCCGGAAGGAGTCCAGCAGCCGTTCCGCCAGCTCGGTGCGGCCGCGGGACACGATGTGGGCGGTGAGCCGGTGGCGCAGCACGGCCGGCGCGTCGGCCAGCGCCGCGGCCAGCGCCTCGTCCGGGACGGGCAGGTGGAGCGCGGCTTTCAAGGCCTGGCGGCTGACGGCCGGGTCGGGATCGGTGAGCCGGGCGGCGACGAAGGCGGCGTCCTCGGCGATCGTGGCGGCGACTCCGGCCAGTCCTCGACCGTAGGCGCCGCGTGTGTCCAACTCGGCCAGCAGCGGGCGGAGTTGCTCCGGATAGTTGCCGTGGCGCAGCTCCCTGGTCCAGGCGGCGAGCCGCCGCATCCGGGCCGGGTGGGCGAGCGGATCGAGCTCGGCGAGGAGGTGGTCGACGGTTTCGGCGGGAGTCTGCGGTGCGCTGGACATGCCGGTCATTCAACCTGCCCGCCGCCCCTGCCGTCGCACGGTTTTCGGGTGCGGCGGGTGCGGCGGGTGCGGCGGGCGGGACGGGGGCTGGCAGGCGGGCAGGCGGGCGGGGCGGGGGCTGGTGGGGCCGGGTGCGGGACGGGCTCAGGTGGTCGACGGGGTCAGTGCGCCGGGCGCCTGGCGAAGACCTGGTGGTCCGTGGGCGCGGGCGGGGCGCTCGGGCCCGCCACCAGGTTGCGGCTGGTGGACTCGAACAGGACGGTGCCGCCGTGCGCGTCCACGTGCGGGGTGGTGGAGTCGCCGTTGCCGAGCGAGCCGTCCGCGGCGTCGGAGACCCGCTCGACGCGGCCGGTGCGCAGGTCGTAGCGGTACACGTCCCAGTGCTCGTGCTGTGCGCCGGGCACCAGGTTGGTGGCGGAGGAGTCGAAGTACGCCCAGTGGTCGTCGCCGGTCACCTGGGCGCTGTCGGAGGTGGCGGTCGAGACCGTGCCGGGCAGGCCGGCGGTGAGGGGGATGAGGGCGCCCGTATGGAGGTCTCGGGCGAAGAGCTGGTCCTGGTACCGGTCGCCGCCGGGGGCGCCGACGGGGACGGTCAGGCCGTAGACGGCGTACCGCCCGCTCGGGCTGAGCGTCGCGTCCAGGGTCGCGTCGGGGCTGACGTGCCCGGTGGGGTCGTAGCTGACCGGGAGGACGGCGTGCGACCGCACGTCGTAGGTGTAGTAGGTGCCCGCGCGCATCCGCCCCGAGGCCGGCGACGGGGCCGGGTCGGCCCGGTGCGCGGGGGCGCCGGTGACGCCCAGGTCGGTGGCGTTCGAGCTGAACCCGAGGGTGCGGCCGTCCGCGCTGATCGTCGGGTTGACGGACTGGCCCCGGGAGGCGGCGCCGGCGGCGGTGGCGGACACCACCCGGGTGGTGTGCGTCCACAGGTCGGTGAGGTAGACGTTCGAGTCGTAGTTCGGGAGGCGGAGCCGCTCGCCGCTGTCCGTCGTGGTCGCTGCGGGTGCGGGTGCGGGTGCGGCGGCCGGGACGAGGTCGGTGCGGTCGGAGACGTAGGCGACGTAGCGGCCGTCGGCGCTCATGGACGGCGCCGACGCGCTGTGGCCGGGATCGGGGTCCGGGGTGCCCTGCGGGGCGCTGACCAGCCGGGTGTGCCCGGTCAGGCGGTCGCGGACGTAGACGTTCTCCCGGCCCGGGGCGGGGGCGCCGGGGACGACGTTCGCGGCGGTGGTGTCGAAGGCGACGTACCGGCCGTCGGCGGAGACCGCCACGCCGACGGTGACGCCGCTGAGCGCGGAGCCGTCGTCGGCGAGGTCGACCCGCTCGGTGCGGCCGTCGACGAGGTCCCGCAGGAACGCGTCGGTGCCCCCCTTCGACGGCTGGGCGACCAGGTCGGTCGCCGCGGAGGTGAACACCGCGGAGCGGCCGTCGGCGCTGACGGCCCCCGACTGGGCCTGGCTGTTCGCCTGGGCGCCGTTCGGCGTGACGCTGACCGGGACGGTGGCGGACCGACGCGCCTCCTGGCCGGCCTGCGCGGGGGCGGTGGCCAGGGCCGGTGCGGCGGCGGTCAGGGCCAGCGCGGTGGCGGCCGCGAGGGCGGTGGCGGAGCCGGCGAAGCGGCGATTGACGGGATGCATGACGGAGTGTCCTCCCCGGGGCGACCGCCCGCCGCTTCCGGACGGCGGGCACCGGGGAGAGCCAATCGCCGGGCGGTGCGGGCGGTCAACCGACGGTGCGGCGAGGAGTGGTGATTTCGCCAACTTTATTCTCCAGCAAGAGAGTTGACTCGCCGGAGAAGGTCGTATGACGCCCGCCCCGAGGGCCGGCGAACGCGGCGGAAAACCTTGGTGGGGGTGTTGTCGTCGACCAACCGTGCCCCCGTCGGGGCCCGGCGGCGGGGCGGTGATCTACGGTCGAGGTGCGTGCGAGTGTGAACGCGAGTGTGGCGCGGGAAGGCGGGAGGGTGGGCATGGAGTTGCCCGAGGAGGTCCACGGCGAGATCGGGCGGTTGTGCCGGGAGGGGGATGCGCTGCTCGGGGCGGCGGAACTGGTCGAGGCCAAGCAGCGTTACGTCGAGGCCCTGCGGCTGTTGCCGGGCGATCACCGGCAGTGGGCGGCGGCCACCTGGATCTACGTCGCGATCGGGGACGTGCACTTCCGGCTGGGCGTCCACGACCGGGCGCACAAGTGCTTCCGGAACGCCGTCCAGTGCCCCGGGGGGCTCGGCAATCCGTACGTCCACCTCCGGTTGGGGCAGACCGCCTTCGAACTGGGCGACCACGACCGTGCTGCGGATGAGTTGATCAGGGCGTACATGGGTGCCGGGGCCGAGGTCTTCGAGGGGGAGGATCCCGCGTACCTCGGGTTCCTGAGGACCAGGGCGGAGCTGGACCGCCCCGACCCCGGGGCCCCCGGTCCCCGCCTGCCGCGCCCGCCCCCGCCGCGCCGGTTCAGGA
>NZ_JBHZCN010000055.1:0-61187 GCF_042755465.1 Kitasatospora sp. NPDC059160
CCGCTACGACAAGCGGGCCTACGTCTTCCATGGCACGGTCACCGTCGCAGCGATCCGCCTCTGGCTCCGACCATGATCCGCCGGACAGAACCTAGGCCGATGGGCCACCTGAACCGGGTTCTGCCGCAGGTGACAGTGTCAGCAGGTCATCGATGCAGCTGTGCTGCCAGGGACGCCTGGCAGCGAAGAGAGGGGACTAGGTAGGGAGGAGCGGGCCGGTAGCGACGTGCGGCACCGGGCTGCCGACCGCCCCGGATAAATCCGTTGGCACCGAGAGCTTCCGAATGACAAGACTGCACCGGTGAACACCCCGCTACCGCTGCCCGGCCAGGGCCATCGCCCTGGTGCGTGCCGTCTTCGATGCCGTCTCCCTGCTTCTCCGCCCCCATCCACGGCAGAAGCGGCAGCCGTCGACACAGGCCAGGCACAGCCTGAGGGCCGACTCGCCCGGCTGTGGGAGGAACACCGGTGCGCCCTGTACCCCGACGGCTTCCGCGGCGTGGACATCGAGGGCGTGGAGCTGATCCTCCTGGACGCCGACGTCGCCGGCCTCGTCCGGCAAGAGTTGGACGGTGGGCTCGACGACAGTGGCATCGCCGTGCTCTGGGCGTGCATCGCCGGCCTCGACAAGGTCGTGCCCCTGATCAACTCGGAGTACTGCGCTTCCTACTTCGCGAGACTTCGGACGCTGGCCAAGCTCGCAGCAGCACGCCACATCCCCACCGCGACCTGACCGGTGGAGTCGTAACCGCAATCTCCCACGACCCTCGTCAGGTTCGGGCCCGGCCGCGTTCGATGCTGCTCCCCCCTGCGCGCCTGACGGTCGTGCCGACGTCGTAGCAGGGTGGCGGACTGCCCGTTGCCTCTGCGCCCTCGCCGCACCCGTGGGGGCGGTGCGTTCCGCGGACGCCCGCCTGGCAGGGAACTGCGGCCCGCAGCTACCTCATCGAGGGGATCCTTCCCACCGCAGCAGCTCCTCCCTCACCTGTATGCTGCGTCATCGAGCAGATCCTCCACCTCAGTTGACCGTTGGTATGCCATCGGACACCTTCCCCTGACATGACGCAGCGTCAAAGCAGTGCGCTGCAAAGGGAGAGAGTGTGTCCATAGCCACGTTCCCGAAGCCGGTCACCACCGGCTTCCCGATCAAGCTCCTGGTCGTCCGCGAAGGGGTCATGGCCAACGCGGTCATCGACGGGGAGAACCTGCTCCACCTCGTCAACGACCCGGCGAAGGTCGAGGAGGACGCCAAGCGCGCCGCGAAGGCCGGCTACGAGGTCGACCCCTACGCCCGCATGCGCGCCGAGGTGCAGCGGCCCATCGGCACTGCGGCCAGCAAGAAGGCGAAGAACGTCGGCGAGTACGCGGACTACATCGCGGCCGGCCTGCGGGGGGACTTCGACAGCGCCTGGTCGGTTCCGCAGATCACCCTCTGGTCCCCGCGTCCTCTGGCGCCGGACGAGAACGGCGTCTGGCACCTGCCGATCCGTGACGGCCTGATCGCCCTCGACGCCGAGACCCAGGTCACGGCGCTGCACCGGATCAGGAAGAACCAGGCGGCGTACGGCTTGGAGGACTTCGACTTCGGCGAGATGAAGCTCTCCGTCGAGATCTTCCACGGGATCAGCGTCATGGCCGCCCGGCAGATCTTCCACGACCGCAACCTCAAGGGCGTTCCGGTCGACAAGTCCCTGGCCATGTCGATGGACGGCCGCGACTTCGGCACCACGGTGACGCGCAAGCTGATGGAGTCGCTCAAGGTGCCGGCCGGCGAGACCACGGTCCCGCTGTCCGGCCTGATCCTCACCGGCAAGCGCCAGGTGTCGGACAAGGCTCCCGAGTGGATGACGATGTCCGTCCTGCGGACCCTCATCTCCACGGCCATGCTCGGCAAGGCCGGCATCCATGCCGCCTCGACGGGTATCGAGTACGAGGACATCCCCGCCGACGGGAACAACGACCGCCCCGACCAGGCCGTCGTCCAGCGCGAGATCATGGAGACGGTCGGCACCTTCCTGGCGGAGAACGCCGAGCTCTTCCACGCCAAGACCGCCATCACCGCACCCGCGGTCGTGGCAGGACTCGGCGCGACCATGAACCGCACCATGTCCTGGTCCGCCGACCCGTTGCCCGAGGGCGTCACGCTCGACGCCCTCCTGACGGACGTCCAGTGGGACCGTGAGGCGAAGTACTGGGGCGGCGTCGCGGCCAAGGTCACCGACAAGGGCGCGGTCAGCTGGGCCGGTGGGGCCCGCGACTCCGGCCACAAGGTGTACGACGCGCTGAACTACCCGGAGACCGACACCGGCATGCAGATCCGCGGCCGCTTCTAGCCCGCGCGTGAGGGCGGCTCCTCCCCGGCAGCAGTGGGGAGGAGCCGCTCGGCGGTCTCGCACCCGGGCGGGTTCCCGACGGGCGTAGCTCTGGGCGGGTCCGGACAGGGTTGCCGACGAGAGCCCTGTCCGTCCGTCCGGTGCGACATCCCCCTGACGGACTCCGGAACGGTCCGAGCCGGCCGCACAGAGGTACGGCCGCGCTCCTGCGACGTTGACCGGTGCCCGTCGAGACATGTCTCTCGGCCAGGCTCTTGAGGGCGTCGTCGCCCGGGGACGTCGGAGCCGTGGGGTGTCCGTGTGGGAGGGTACGGGGCGATCACGAATCCTAGGGGGTGGGTCAGTGCGTACCCGTCATGTGGCGGTGGCCGGGGTTGCCCTGGCGATTCTCGGTGTATCCGCGTGCTCGGCCGAGCCGCAAGCCCGTCCGAAGGCCAGTGTCGGCGGGGGCTCCGAACGTGCGTCCCCGGACCGGCTGCGGAGCGACCTACTCACTCGGGACCGGCTTCCCGGCGGTTTCCAACTCCTCACGGAGGAAGTCAACCTGACGACGACCGGGGCCTCGCACACCCCGTCAACCGTCTCGATCGCGTCGATGCCGTGCTCCGAGCTCGGCGTCACGTCCTTCATGACAGCCCACGCCCCACCTGCGGAGGACGTAGCGGTGGGAGTGGAACGGACACCGGTCGGCGACGACGACCTCGGCTGGTTCGGCCAGGAGTCGCTCGACCGGTACGGGCCCGGGCAGGCGGCCGCGGTCATGGACGCCATCCGCAGTGTCGTCCGGGGATGCGCGAACTACACCAGGACACTCGCGGACGGTACTCGGCTCCAGGAGACCGCGTCCGTCACAGCGGCCCAGATGCCGGCCGACGACAGCCTGCTGCTGCACACCACGTCGGCGTTCCCCAGCGATCCGGACCCGTATGTCGGGGAGACTGCATTCGTTCGCATGGGCGATGTGATCCTCATGGTGCAGCAGGTGCCCGGCCAGAAGGCGTCACCGGACACGGAGCAGGTCCTCGCCGCCGCCGTGACGGCGTACCGTGCCGCTGGCGGTTGACACCGCGCATCCCGCTCGTTCCTGCGACTGTCCGCCTCGGACGCGGCCCGCCGGTCCGACCGTCCGGTGCCGGGGGCCGCGGCGGATCGGGCCACGGCACGGCGGGCCCGTCGGCTACATCAGGTCGCTGACGACCGGGTGGTGCGTGGAGACGGGGCAGTCGAGGACGCGCATGGTCTCCCGCCCCCCGAGGACGACGTCGGTCGGCCTCTGGTTCCGGCGCTGCTCGCTGGGAGCGCCTTCGAGGTGACCGAGGGGCGCCCAGCTCCGGGTGCCCCCGTCCCACTCGTCGGTCGCGATCGCCGCGACGAAGCGCATCGCGCTGTCGCAGGCGCCGCACCGCAGCGGTCCGTGGTAGCCCTGGTGGTTCCAGGGTTCGTGGCCTCCGAGCTTCCAGCCCGGGGCCGTCGAGAGGTCCCAGGAGTAGCGGGGGTCGTACTCCTCGGGGTCGTCGGGGTCGCCGAAGGTCGCCGTCTCCCACGCCTCGACCCGGTCCTCGAACCCCTCGCCCAGGAGGCCCGGGTGCGGGTACTCGGTCACCGGCTCCGGCCGCAGCAGGCACGGGGTCGGCAGGTAGCCGGGCTCGCCGACGGCCACCGGCTCCGGCGGCGTCAGGAAGCGCTCCCCCAGGTCGCCCGTACTGCGGTAGCGGACCTGGACCCACGGGCCGGCGACTCCGTTGCGGGGGGCCGTCGGGTCGTCGTAGACGTGCTGGAACGGGCACCACAGGATCTGGAGGACGTCCGTACCCTCCGGGAAGCCGTCGTACCCCGGCACGTCACGCGCATACACCTGCAGTACGGGCAGCAACGGCCACGACGTGTCCGCGGGTATCCCGTCCCAGGTGATCTCACCGTGGTAGGCGAACCTGGTCGAGCGCTCGCCCCGGACGTTGGCCGGACGGTGGGGCTGCCGGTGCCTCGGATGACGCCCACCCGGGCAGGTCGGCCATGCCTCGTCCGCAGGCCAGGCCGGCGCCCCTCCCACGGAGCTGTCGCCCGGGCCCGGGACCGCCGGTACGGGGTGCAGCCGGACCGCCGTCCTCGCATGGGCGGCGAGCTCGGGGAAGACCGAGGTGACGTCCAGCGGCCGCGGTGGCGAGACGACGGCCCTCATCGCCGTCCTCGACGGTTCGCCGCACGGTCGGCGCGGTCGACGGGAGACCCGTCGGACAGCTGTGGTCCCCGGGGCTGCCGGGCAGACGTTTCCTTGATCACGCACGGCATCGTACGGAGGACCGGGCGCCGGTGACAGGGGGTCCTCAGCCGTCCTCCCCGCACTTGGTGGGGAGCACCGTTCGCGCTGCGCATCGACCCGGCCGGGACGGGGACCACGCCCTGGGGGGCCTGCGGGCACCATCGAGCCGATGCCGGAATCCGGGCCTCCTGGTGGCGCGGCTGACGGCCGTGGGCAGAATGTCCGGATGGACCAGCTGACCACTCTGACCTGGCAGTACGTCGCGGGCCGCGTCGAGCCCGCGGAGCTGCCGATGGCCGCCGCCCACCTGCTCGTCGCCGGTTTCGACTCCCCTGCCCTGCGGGACCTCGCCGGCCGGGCCCCGAACGACGACACCGCCGAGGTCTTCCGCGAGGCGTTGGCGGAGCTCGGCAAGGCCCTGCCGGACGAGCGGACGGCCGACCGCTGCCTGATCCACCACCTGGCGGGCCTGCTGGCGGCTGGGGAGCTCGCACCGGCCACGGTGGCGGGAGAGGTCTGGTTCCTCGCCATGAGGGGGGACACCGAGGCGGAGGAGGCGTTCATCGACGCCATCGGGCCCGAGTACCTGATGGACGTCCGCGTGGAAGGCCCGACCGAGCAGTACCGCGCTTGGATGGAGGGGGTCCGCTCTGCCGCCGAACGGCTGTGCCGCACCGAGGCGCCGATCCGGTAGCCCGGGGAGGGCACCCCGACGCCCAGTGGCCGGCCCGTCATCCAAGTCCCGCTCCCCACATGCTACTTGGCGATGGCGATCAGCCGCCCCGGTGGGCACGGGCATGGGGGCACGGCCCCGACGGCCGGCTCGGACCTGACCGGCCGGGACGACGTTCCGCAACCGCCCGGGCGGCCCGTGCCGGGTTCGGCGTACGCGGGTTCAGTAGATGAGGTAGCCCGGGCGGTGTCCCTCGTCGTCGATCTCCCCGGTGGCCTGGGCCCGCAGCTTGCGGGACAGTTCCTCCAGGGCCCGGGAGGCCGCGACCTCCTCGCCGATCCTGGCGAGCGGGCGGTCCTCCGCGCTCTTCTCGGCCTCGCCGTGCGCGCTCAGGCCCGGCGCCCGCGCGCCCGTCAACCTGGCGTCGCACACCGTGTGCACGCCGTCTTCGTCGAAGCTGAGCTCCACGTCCCACTGGTTGTGCATGCCACACCTCCTGGCGCAGGCCCCCGTCGCGCCGGTCCCGGCCGACCCGGGCGGTGGGCCCGTGGCGGCCGCTCACACCAGCGTGCGCCCGCCCCGCCGGTGGCGGCAAGCGCGGGCCCGTGGCGGCAAGCGCGGGCCCGTGGCCACGGGCGGTGCCCGGCGCCGCGCCCGCTCGGCCCGGCCGCCGCCCCGGCGGTACGCTGACACAAGCGCGCCGCGATCGCCGTCCCTCCCCCGGAACCGCCGGCGCGGCGCGGGGCAGCGACAACCTGGTGGTCCCTCCGTGGCGGTCTTCCTCCTCGCTCTGAGCGCGGCCTGCTGTCTGGGACTCGGCTTCGTCCTCCAGCAGCACGCGGCGCAGCGGGCCCCCCGTGCCGACATGCTGCACTGGCGCCTGCTGCTGGACCTGATGCGGATGCCGGAGTGGCTGCTCGGCACCGGGTTCATGGTCAGCGGCCTGCTGCTGTCCGCGCTCGCGCTCAACCAGGGCGAGGTGTCCCTGGTCGAGCCGCTGCTGGCGACCAACCTGATCTTCGCCATGGCGCTGTCCCGGGTGCTGACCCGTCAGACCCTCGGCCGCTCCGGCTGGGCCGGGGTGCTGCTGCTCGGCCTGGGGGTGACGGCGTTCATCGTGGCCGGGCGGCCCACCGGCGGCGGTCCGCCCGCCGGGGAGCTGCGCCACTGGCTGGTGGTCGGCACGGTGGTCGGGCTGACCCTGCTGCTGGTCACCCTCGCCCGACGGCTGCCGCTGTTCGAGGAGGCCACCCTGCTGGCCCTCGCCGCCGGACTCCTCTACGGCCTCCAGGACGCGCTCACCCGCACCACCACCCAACGCCTCGACCACGACGGGCTGGCGGTGGTGCTGCGCACCTGGCAGCCGTACGCGGTGGTGGTGGCGGGCGTGGTCGGGCTGCTGCTGGTGCAGAGCGCCTTCGAGGCCGCCCCGCTGCGGATGTCCCTCCCCGCGCTGACCGCCGCCCAGCCGCTGTCCGGGATCGCCTGCGCGGTCGGCTTCCTCGGCGACCGCCTGCGGGTGACCCCGGGCGCACTGGCCTGGCAGACGGCCGGGCTGGTCGCGATCGTGATCGGGGTGATCGTGATCGGACGGCACCCCGCGATGCCCGGCAGCGTCCGCGAGACCCTGGAGTCCATCGGCGCGCCACCCGAGGACCGACCCGGCAGCGCCGAGAGCGACACCAGCGACACCAATGCCGCCCCCGACCCCGACCCCGACCGCAGAGCCGAGTAGGCCCACCGATGTGCTGGAGCGCCCAGGCGGACGCCGTGGCCGGCACGGTGGTCGCGGGCGTCGGCGTGGCCTGCCTGGTCCGCGCCCGACGGTCCGGGCGACCGCAGCGCCTGCCGCTCGCCGCGCTCCCGCTGGTACTCGGCGTGCACCAGCTCGTCGAATCCCTGGTCTGGCTCGGCACGGACGGCGAGCTGCCCGCCGGCCCCGCCGGGGCGGCCCGCACCGCCTGGGCGGTGATCGCCCTGCCGCTGCTGCCCGCCCTGGTGCCGGCCGGGGTGTGGTGCGCGGCCCGCGAACCCGGTCACCCCGCCACCCCCGCCCGTCGCCGGCTGCTCGCCCTCCTCGCCCTGCTCGGTGCAGCGGTGGCGGTACCGCTCGCGGTCGCCGTCGCCACCCACCCGGTGACAGCCACCCGGCACGGCCACACCCTCGGCTACGGAACCGGCGTCCCGCACCCCGCCCTGCTGCTCACCGGCTACCTCCTCACCACCGTCGGCTCCCTCCTCCTCAGCGCCGACCACCTGCTCCGCCGCCTCGGCCTCCTCACGGCAGCGGGCGCCCTCGCCTGCGCCCTGCTCTGGAGGTTCGCCTTCATCTCCACCTGGTGCGCCCTCGCCGCCCTCGCCAGCCTGCTCCTCCTCCACTGGTCCGGACACCCACCGAGACCCACCGGCACCCACCCACCCACACCAACCACCCACCTCCCCCTCACCTGACCCAGGCGAGAGGGACGCGCTGCGGGAGGGGGCGGTGGAGGGGGTGGCTGCGGAAGGGGGCGTTGCGGATGATTTTCAGACCGCCAACGGTCTCAACCCCCCTCGATGAGGGTCGGCGGTCGGAAAATCATCCAGCCCCCGGAGCTGCCACCCCCGGAACCGCCCCCGGCGTCACCCACCCTCCCGAGAGCCCACCCCCGAACCAAAGCCCCGCGCAGCGGCCCCCGCCACTCGGCGCCCCCGCCACCCCCCGCTCGGCGGGGTCCCCGCAGCCGTTCGCGTCCCGGAGCCGGATTGTCACCCGGGCGGAGTAGGCGCAGGCTGGCAGGAGGGCCAGGGAAGCGGCCCGCCCCGGTCGGCCGCGGAACAGATGACGGCCGTCGGTCAGGCACGAGGGGCAGGGCAATGGCACGCGGGAAGCTCTGGGGCTACGTCGCGTCGGGGGCCCGGGCGCTCGGCGCGCTCGGCGGCGCGAACGGCGCGGGCGGCGCCGAACGCAAGGGCGGCGGGGGCACTGCGGAGGGACTCGGCCCGTATCCGCCGATCTCGATGGCCGGCCCCCGGCCGCTGTCCCGTACGGAGCTGGACCGGCTGAGCTGGACCGGCCGCCAGGCCGGGTGCGAGCCCCAGGCGCGGCACGTGCAGGTCTCCGAGGTGGTCCGCCGGGTGGTGCGCGGCGGCGGCCGGGCGGCGGCGGTCACGTTGCGGCTGGCGCCGGGCCTGCCGGTGGTGGCCGGGGACGCCCGCCGGATGGAGGCCGCGATCGCCGGGCTGCTGGACCACGCGATCCGGCGCAGCCCGTTGGGCGGCCGGGTGCTGGTCCGCGCGGACGTCAAGCGCTCGGGCCCGTCGGCACCGCGCACCGCGACCGGGCGCACCGCAACCGGCCACGGCGTGACCGGACACGGCACGACCGGGCACGGCCGGGAGCGAGTGGAGATACGAATATCCGACCGCGGTTCGTACGAGCCGCCCGAGGCCCGCGAGTGGCTGCTGGCGGGCGTGCGGAGCACCGGACCGGTGGGACCGGCGTTGCACAGCCTGGTGCTGGCGGCCGGCGGCCGGCTCGCGGTGGAACCGACCCCCGGTGGCGGCATGACCGTCGTCCTGCTCCTCGGGGTCGCCTACGACTGAGCCACGCCCCGGCCACCGCCCCAGCCACACTCCCGGCGACCGCCACCGCCACCGCCACCGCCACCCCCGACCGCCCCCGGGCGCCCACCGCACGGCGAACGGCGCGCTCCGAACCTAGACTTGCCCCATGCCCCGGCTCAACGACCAGGTCAGGGAGCTGCTCCAGGAGTACGCCGACCTGATCAACATCACCGGCGGGGACGCCTTCCGGGCCCGCGCCTACGAGAAGGCCGCCCGGGCCGTCGGCGGCCACCCCGAGGACCTGGCCGGTCTGGACGTCAAGGGACTCCAGCAGATCCCCGGCGTCGGCAGGTCCACCGCCGAGAAGATCGCCGAGTACCTCGCCGGCGGGAGGATCTCCGCGCTGGAGGCCCTGCGCGCCGAGATCCCGTCCGGCGTACGGGAGATGATGGCCGTCCCCAGCGTCGGCCCCAAGCGCGCCCTCTCCCTCTACCGGGACCTCGGGATCGGCTCGGTGGACGAACTCGCCGACGCGATCCGCGCCGACCGGCTGTCCGGCGTGGCGGGCTTCGGCGAGCGCAGCGGCGAGAAGATCCTGCACGGCATCGAGCTGATGCGGCAGTCCGGCGGCCGGACCCTGCTCGACGCCGCCACCGAGCTGGCCGAGCAGCTGGTCGAGGCGCTGTCCGCCGTTCCCGGCTGCACCCGCTGCGCGTACGCGGGTTCGCTGCGCCGGATGCGCGAGACGGTGGGCGACATCGACGTGCTGGCGACCGCCGCCGACTCGGCCCCGCTGATGGCCGCGCTCACCGAACTCCCGTACGTGGCCGAGGTGATCGGCAGCGGGCCGACCAAGACCTCGGTCCGCACCACCGGGGGGATCCAGGTGGACCTGCGGGTCGTGCCCGAGGAGGACTGGGGCGCCGCGCTGGTCTACTTCACCGGGTCGAAGGCGCACAACATCAAGCTGCGCACGAGGGCGGTGCGGGCCGGCCTCAAGCTCTCCGAGTACGGGCTGTTCGAGGCCGCCGGCGACACCGGCAAGGGCCCGGGGAACGGAAAGGGCCCGGGGAACGGAAAGGCTCCGAGGAAGAAGGAGGAGGGCGCCAAGGTGGTGTCCGCGACCGAGGAGGAGGTGTACGCGGCGCTCGGGCTGCCCTGGATCCCGCCGCCGCTGCGCGAGGACCGGGGCGAGATCGAGGCCGCGTTGAACGGTGAACTCCCGGAGCTGATCAAGGAGTCGGACCTGCGCGGCGACCTCCACACCCACACCGACCTGACCGACGGCCTGGCCACCCTCACCGAGATGGTCGACACGGCGGCGGCCCGCGGCTACTCCTACTACGCCGTCACCGACCACGCGCCGGACCTGGTGATGCAGCGGATGACGGACGAGAAGATGCTGGCCCAGCGCGAGGAGCTGCGCCGACTCGCCGACCGTCACAAGAAGTTGCGCCTGCTGCACGGCACCGAGCTGAACATCGGCCCGGACGGCGGGGTGGACTGGCCGCCCGAGTTCCTGGCCGGCTTCGACGTCTGCGTGGCCTCCGTCCACTCGCACTTCACCCTGGACCGCGCCGCCCAGACCCGCCGGCTGGTCCGGGCCTGCGAGAACCCGTACGTCCATGTCATCGGCCACCTCACCACCCGGCGGATCGGCAGGCGCGGGCCGATCGACGTCGACCTGGACGCGGTGTTCGCGGCCGCCGCCCGCACCGGCACCGCGATCGAGATCAACAGCTCCCCGCAGCGGCTCGACCTGCGGGACGAGGACGTGCTGCGGGCCAAGCGGCACGGTGTGCGCTTCGCGGTCGACAGCGACGCCCACGCCACCGGCCAGCTCGGCTACCCGCGCTTCGGCATCGGCACGGCGCAGCGCGGGTGGCTCACCGTCGACGACGTGGTCAACGCCTGGACGTGGCAACGGTTGAAGCAGTTCCTCCGCAAGGACGCACTACGGAAGTAGTGCCCCGCACTACTTCCGTAGTTGCCGAGCCCGCAGTGCCCCACCCTCCTACCCCCGCCCTCCTACCCCCGCCCTCCTACCCCCGCCCTCACACCCCCCGGTCGATTCCCCCGGTCGAAGCCCCCGGCGAGGCCAGCACCCGCGCCGCGCTGCGGTGCCCGAGCCCGGCCGCCAGGTGGAGGTCCCCGGTGTCCAGGAACCCGGCCAGGAAGCCCGCCGCGAAGGCGTCCCCGGCCCCGGTGAGGTCCCGCACCTCGGCGACCGGCGGCACCGGCACGGTGAACAGCCCGTCCCCCGGCACGTCCACGGTGGTCGGCTCGGCACCCGCCTTGGTGACCACCGTCGAGGCCGCCAGCCGGGCCCGCTCCGGCCCGGGCAGGCCGTCCACCAGCAGCCCGAGGTAGGCGGACTCGGAGCGGTTGGCGAACACGAAGGTGGGCGCCAACTCGGCCAGCAGGGCCAGGAAGCGCTCCCGCCCGTACTGCTCCAGCATCCCGGTGGAGGAGGCGTCCACCGAGGTGGTGCCGCCCGCCTCCCGGACCCGGTCGAGCGCGTCGACCGCCGTCCGGCCGACCGGCTCGCCGTCGAAGGAGTAGGCGGGCACGTGCAGGTGGGTCAGTCCGCCCAACCAGTCGTCCGGGACACGTTCCAGCAGCTTGGCGGCGCCGCGGTCGGGCAGCATGGTCCGTTCGCCGTCGCGGTCGATCAGCACCACGATGCTGCCGGTCCGACCGTGCCGCTGCACCCGGACGTCCACGCCGTGGCCGCCGAGTTCGGCCACGATGCCGTCCCCGATGGCGTCCGCGCCGACGCAGCCGAGGAAGCGGGCCGGGTACTGTCCGGCGGCGAAGCAGGCGACGTTGGCCGCGCTGCCGCCGCGCCGCCGGAAGACCTGGGCGCCGGAGTCGGTGCCGTGGCGCAGCGGCCCGTCGACCCAGACCACGATGTCCTCGACGAGGTCGCCGAGCACCCCGAGCACGGGTCAGGCCCCGGCGGTCGCGGCGGCGGACCCGTCGGCCCGGCCGGCCCCAGCAGACCTACCGGCCCGGTCGACCCCACCGGCCCCACCCCCCAGGGCCGCCAGCGCCACCGCGATCTCCCCGCCCAGGCGGACGTTGCCGCGGTAGACCTCGACGTTGACCTCCAGGCTGCGCCCGCCGGTGTCGCGCTGGATGTGGTCGAGCAGGAACGGGGTGGAGGCGTTGCCGGTGATGCCCCGGCGCTCGGCCTCGGCCCAGGCGCGGGCCAGGATGCCGTCCAGCTCCTCCGGCGGCAGCTGCTTGGCCGGGTCGACCGGGTTGGCGATCAGCACGGCCTGCGGCAGGTCGAGCCGGTCGCGGGCGTCGATCACCGCGGCCGCCTCCGCCGCGGACTGCACGGCGAAGTTGATCTCGTGGCCGGAGTCGGTGACGTAGAAGCCGGGGTACTTGGTGGTGCGGTAGCCGATGACCGGGATGTTGAGGGTCTCGAAGCGCTCCAGGGTGGCCCGGATGTCGAGGATCGACTTCACCCCGGCGCTGATCACGGTGACCGGGGTGGCGGCCAGGGTGGTCATGTCGGCGGACTCGTCGAAGCTCTCGGCGGCACCGAAGTGGACGCCGCCGAGGCCGCCGGTGGAGAAGACCCGCACGCCCGCGCGGTGGGCGAGGAAGGCGGTGGCGGCGACGGTGGTGCCGCCGTGCCGGCCGAGCGCGGCGACCACCGGCAGGTCGCGCAGGCTGACCTTGTCCAGGCCGTCGGTGGCGGCGAGTTCGGTGATCTGCTCGGTGCTCAGGCCGACGGTGGGGACGCCCGCGTGCACGCCGATGGTGGCGGGGACGACGCCCGCCGCCCGCAGCTGCTGCTCGGCCTCCAGCGCGACCGCCAGGTTGCGGGGTCGCGGCAGGCCGTGGGTGAAGATCGTCGACTCCAGGGCGACCACGGGCCGGCCGTCGGCGACGGCCCGGGCGACCTCCTCGGAGATCTGGATGGCGGGGGTGCTGGCGGGCTGTCCGGTCATGGCGGGAGCTTCCTGTGAGATGCCACTGCGGTGGGGCAACGTGACGCTCAGCGTATGGACGGTTCGGATCGGAAACCAGAATGAGTCCTGGGGTTTCCGATAGCCGGTCAGCTATTGGTTCGCACTAGGATGACCCGCATGGGCTTCACCTTGCGGCAGCTGGAGGTCTTCCTGACCGTCGCCGAGACGCTGCACTTCGGCCGGGCCGCCGAGCGGCTGCACATCTCGCAGCCGACGGTCAGCCAGGAGGTCGCCCGACTGGAGCGGACGGTCGGGGTCGAGCTGTTCGACCGCAGCCGCCGCTCGGTCGCGCTGACCGAGGCGGGCGAGGTGATGGCGACCGAGAGCGCGAGACTCCTGGAGCAGGCCGGCGCGATGCTGGCCCGGGTCCGGCTGCACGAGGAGTCCCGGCTGGGGACGGCCCGGATCGTCGCCTCCCCGAGCGTGGCGAACCGGCTGCTGCCCGCCGTGGTCAGCCGGGCCGAACAGGAGCTGCCCGCGCTCGACACCGCCGAACTCGCCGTCGACACCGGCCAGGTCTCCGCCACCCTGGCCGGCGAACTCGCCGACATCGGCCTCGGCCGCTTCCTGGAGGACGTCCCCGGCTACCGGCTGGAGCGGATCGCCGACGAGCCGGTCCGGGTCGCCCTCGGCCGGGACCACCCGCTGGCCGCCCGGACGACCCTGCGGCTGGCCGAACTGCGCGACCTGCCCCTGCTGTTGTGGCCGCGCGAGCAGCACCCCCGGTACTACGACCACGTGCTCGGCCTGTGCGCGGAGCACGGCGTCGACCCGCCGGTGCTGGTCAGCCCGCCGCGGATCGTCGGCTCCCGGCTCTACCTGCTCGCCCGCAACCGCGCCTTCTCCCTGGTGCCCGGCTCGATGACCGGCCACCTCACCGAGGACGTGGCCACCGTACGGCTGGACGGCCGGGCCACCCTGCCGCTGGAGATGCAGTGGCGCACGGACGACCGCCGCCCCCCGATGGCGACGCTGCGCAACCTGATCCGCCAGGAGGCCGCGGCCCTGGAGGAGTGGTAGCGGCAACGGCCCGCCCCCGTTCCGGGAGGGCGGACCGACGCCCCGCCGGAGGGCCCGAAAGCAACTCTTGACGGTCACATGCCAGCGCCGGAAGGATGCCCGGATCAGCCACCCGGCCCGTCGCGCGCCGACGGGCCGCCCGACCCCGGGGACCCACCTTGGCCCTGTTCCCCCGGCGCTCCCCGCGCCGCCCGCTGCGCCGCCTCGCCGGACTGCTCGGCGCCGCCGTCCTCACCCTCGCCGGCACCCTGACCGCCGCCGCCCCGGCCCACGCCGACTTCGGCCGCGGCTACCACGACCCGGTCACCGCGACCAAGCCGCTCACCCGCCCCGACACCCGCTCCTGCACCGTCGAGGTGATGCACGACCGGGAGTTCCGCAACGGCTACGGCAACCCGCCCGACACCCCGTACACCGCCACCCTCACCCCGCCCGCCGACTGCGCCGGCCCCTGGTCCGCCGTGGTCCTCGACCTCCACGGGCAGGTCGCCGGGCGGCAGTTCGACCGGATGTTCAGCGTCCGCGTCGGCGGTGTCGAGGTCCTGCTGTCCTCCACCCCGGAGCCGTCCCCGGACGGCATCCAGTGGAACGTCGAACGCGATCTCACCCGCTACGCCCCGCTGTTCGCGGCCGGACCGCAGCCGTTCTCACTCGACCTCGCCAACGTCACCGACGCCACCTACACCGGCGTCTACAAGGTCTCGGTCGGCCTGACCTTCTACACCGCGAACGACCGCTGGCCCGCCGCCCACGGCGCCGACCAGGTGCTCACCACCGGCGCGTTCTCGCTCACCCAGGCCGCTCCGGGCACCGCCAAGGACCTCACCTTCCCGCAGAACCTGCAACGGCTGACCGCCGAGGTGTACGCGCGGGGCGGCGGCGCCTGCGAGGAGTTCGCCTACGCCTCCGCGCCGGACGCCTTCGTCGCCGCGAACCCGTCGATCGGCGCCTGCGGCAAGGGCCCGTTCCGCGAACTGAGGCTGACCGTGGACGGCCGGGTGGCCGGCGCCGTCTGGCCGTACCCGGTGATCTACACCGGTGGTTGGGACCCGCTGCTGTGGCGGCCGGTCCCCGGCATCTTCGCCTTCGACCTGCCCGCCTACCGGCTCGACCTCACCCCGTACGTCGGTCTGCTGCTCGACGGGCGCCCGCACAGCGTCGGCATCGCGGTGAACGCCTCCGAGGCGCAGAGCAACGACGTCTGGACCGGCCAGGTCAACCTGTTCGCCGAGGTCGACCACGACACCGCCCGCACCTCCGGGCAGCTCACCGACTACCGGGTCGCCCCCGAGGCCGCCGTCACCACCCGGCTCACCGACCACGGCGGCGGCAGCGGCGACTGGACCGTCACCGCCGCCCGGCACGACCTGGCCCGCGGCTGGGTGCAGACCTCGCACGGCCGGATCACCACCGAGGTCCGCGACGACCTCGCGTTCAGCTCCGCCCAGCAACTGCGCGACAGCGGCAACGACGTGACGCTGCACAACGGCACCGACCTCACCCGCACCACCGCCACCTGGGGCGGCGGACCGCACCGCACCACCACCGTGCACGAGGGCGAACCGCTGGACGTCACCTACAAGGTGACCCACGACGCGGCCGGGAACACCGACCAGAACACCGCGATGGACCTCGGCTACCACCGCGAGGCCACCACCGCGACCGGCGGCCACGTCACCGGGCGCAGCACCGTGGACCACACCCTGCGGCCCACCGCGACCCGCCACGACGGCGACCGCACCGTCCGGACCGGCAGCAGCACCGAGGACTACCGCAGCACCGGGCCGGACGGGCCGTACCACCGGACGCTGAGCTTCGTCGACGGGTGGCCGAAGCCCTGAGGCACTCCCCCCGAGGCCCCCGAGGCCCCCGGGACCCCCGGGGGCCCGACTTGCGAAATTCGCCCGATTTCGGACCGTTCACCCCTGGTGCACGGCTCGTAGGAAGCGCATGATGGGAGGTGGACCTGCGAGGTAGCTGAAGGAAGTTCGACCGCAGGAGGCAGTGGCGACAGGTCGAGACGGATCAGGGTCTGCCGCTGGTACTACCTCGGTCGACGATCGAACTACCGGCCGGAGGACGGGATGTCCGGAGGCCACCCCCACCTCGCAGGTTCCGCGCGTCCACGGAGCATCCCCTCGGCCCCGTGGACGCGCCCTCGCGCCCTGCCGCCCTCGGCCCTCGCGCCCTGCCGCCCGCTACCGCGGCACCGGGTACCCCATCTCCCAGGCGTGCACAGCGATCCCGACCCGGTTCGACACGCCCAGCTTGCGCTGGATGCTGGCCACGTGGGTCTTCACCGTCCCCGCGGAGATGAACAGTTCGGCCGCGATGTCGGCGTTGGTGCGGCCCGCCGCGACATGACCGGCGATCTCCACCTCCCGTTCGGTCAGCGGCACCACCACCCCCGCCGCGGCCGGACGCGCGGGCCGCCGCGGCGCCGTCACGTGCTGGAGCAGCCGCACCGTGACCGACGGGCTGATCAGGCTCTCCCCGTCCGCCGCCGCCCGTACCGCCTCGGCCAGCAGGGCCGGGCCGGAGCGCTTCAACAGGAACCCGGAAGCGCCGTGCCGCAGCGCCGGGTAGACGTACTCGTCCAGGTCGAAGGTGGTCAGCACCACCACCCGCACCGAGCCGGACAGCCGCCTCGTCACCTCCAGCCCGTCCAGTCGCGGCATCCGGATGTCCACCAGGGCGACGTCCGGCCGCAGTTGGGCCGCCAGCTCCAGCGCGGCGACGCCGTCCACGGCCTCGCCCACCACCTCGATGTCCGGCTGGGCGTCGAGGATCCGGCGCACACCGCGCCGGACGGCCTCCTGGTCGTCCGCGACCAACACCCGGATCACCCGCGGGCACTCACCGTTCGCACTCGTCACACCGGGCAGTCTCCCGCACCGACCGGCGGGCGGGAAAGGCCGGGAGGGGCCGGGAGGAACCGAGAGAGGCCGGAAGAGCCTGGGATACGACGGGAGGGCGGCGGGTAGGCCGGGAGGGCGGGGGAAGGCGCCGGGAAAGTTCACGCGGCCGGTCCGGCGCGGTTCACCTCCGCCCGGTGAAGCTGACCGCCATGAACGCTTCCAGTGGACGTCCGCCCGTCACCCCCTCCGTCAGCCGGCGCGGGCTCCTGGCCGGGGCGACCGGCCTGAGCCTCGGCGGCGCCGTCTCCCTCTCCGGCGTCGCGGCCACTCCCGCCGCCGCCTCCCCGCTGCTGTGGGAGCGGCCGGAGCGCTCCGGCGCGCCGCGGGTCGGCGGACTGCACCTGCAGTTCGGCTCGGACGCCTCGCGCGAGGTCACGGTCTCCTGGCACACCACCGCGTCCGTCTCCAACCCCCGGGTGATGTACGGGACTTCGCACGGCGGCTTCGGGCGCACCGAGCAGGCCGAGACCCGCACCTACCGGGACGCCAACTCCGGCACCGAGGTCCAGGTGCACCACGCCCGGATCGGCGACCTGCACCCCGACACGGACTACGTGTACGCGGCCGTCCACGACGGCGCCACCCCCGAACTCGGCACCGTCCGCACCGCCCCGCGCGGCCGGGCCGCCTTCACCTTCACCAGCTTCGGCGACCAGGGCACCCCCACCCTCGGCAAGCAGACCGCCAACGGCTACGCCAACGACAACCTCGGCAGCCCGGCCGCGGGCGACACCACCGCCGGGGTCGAGCGGGTCGCCCCGCTGTTCCACCTGCTCAACGGGGACCTCTGCTACGCCAACCTCTCCACCGACCGGGTCCGCACCTGGTCCGACTGGTTCGAGAACAACACCCGCTCGGCCCGCCACCGCCCCTGGATGCCCGCCGCGGGCAACCACGAGAACGAGAAGGGCAACGGTCCGATCGGCTACGGCGCCTACCAGGCCTACTTCGACCTCCCGGACTCCGACGCCGACGACGAACTGCGCGGCCTCTGGTACGCGTTCACGGCCGGCTCGGTGCGCGTCATCAGCCTCAACAACGACGACGTCGCCTACCAGGACGGCGGCAACAGCTATGTGCACGGCTACTCCGGCGGAGCCCAGCAGCGCTGGCTGGAGCGGGAGTTGATCGCCGCCAACGCCGACCCGGGGATCGACTGGATCGTGGTCTGCATGCACCAGGTGGTGATCTCCACCGCCGACAAGTTCAACGGCGCCGACCTCGGCGTCCGCGAGGCCTGGGTGCCGCTGTTCGACAAGTACGGCGTCGACCTGGTGGTCTGCGGCCACGAGCACCACTACGAGCGCTCCCACCCGATCCGCGGCCAGCAGCCCACCGACACCCGCACCCCGATCCCGGTCGCCACCGGCACCGAGACCGTCGACACCACCCAGGGCACCGTCCACATGGTCATCGGCGGCGGCGGCACCTCCGCCCCCTCCAACCACCTCTTCTTCACCCCGCCCAAGGCCCGGGTGATCACCGGCGTCGGCCCGGTCGACCAGGCCACCGGCAAGCGGCCCCCGGTCTACGTGATCGAGGACGCCCCCTGGTCCGCCTTCCGCGACGCCCAGAACCCGTACGGCTTCGCCGCCTTCGAGGTCGACCCGGGCGAGCGCGGCGGCCGCACCAGCATCGCCGTCACGTACTACTCCGTGAGCGGCCCGTACGGCGACCTCGTCCCGGTCGACCGCTTCACCCTCACCCGCCCGCGCGGCCTGCGCGGCGGCGGCCGGGGGCGCTGACCCTCCCCGCCCACGCCCGGGGGCGCGCTCAGGCGCCCCCGGGCACCCCCCGGGCACTCCTAGATGTGGGTCCACCCGCCGTTGGCGAGGAGTCCGAGCGGGCCCGCGAGGAGCAGGGCGGCGAACGCCGTCCCCACCCGGCCGCGGTTGCGCCGGCCGGTGAGCAGCAGCATGACGCCGGACGGGAGGGCGAAGACGAACACCGGCAACGGGAGCAGCAGGAACGGCACCGAGCACACGGCCTGGACGCCGAGCTGCAACCAGCCGACCGTGAGGCAGGCACGCCGGAAGCCCGGCTCGCGCGGTACGGCCAGGGGCAGCACCGTCATCCCGAGGAATCCGACGTACAGGCCCCAGAACCAGGCGTTGCCGTCCCCCCACCACACCCCGCCGACGGCCCACGGCACCCAGGCGACACCGGCCAGCGCGACGAGGACGCGCCCACTGGGCCGGACCCGGCCGCGGACCAGGTTGGTACGTGGCTCCCTCGGCCGGTCGGTGAACGCGGCCTCGGCCGCGAAACCGGGCTGCGCCGGCAGTGACCCGCTCATCCCTACCCCCTGAGAACGACCCCGCGGATGATTTGAACGTGTTCAACATAGCGCTCCGACCGTCGCCCGGAAAGCCGGGGGGTACCCCCGCGTCACCGCCCCGGCAGGGTGCAGCACACCTCCCAGCCCGAGGGGCCGGACGGGCCGGCGGTCAGGGTGCCCCCGTGGGCGGCGGCCCGGGCCGTCAGGCCCGCCAGACCGGTACCGCCCGCGCCCGGGCGGCGGCGCAGCCGGGGCCGTCGGGCGGCCGGCCCGCCGGTGTCGCCGACGGTCACCCGCACCGCCCGGCCGTCCGGCTCGGCGGCCACCCGGACCGTCACCGCGGTGGCCTGCGGGGCATGCCGGCGGACGTTGGTCAGGGCCTCCAAGACGACGGCGTACGCGGTGGCCCCGGCCTCGGCGGCGAGCAGTCCGAGCGCCTCCGGGGCGAGCTCCACGGTGGCGCGCGGGCCACCCGTCGTACCGAAGCGCTCCACCAGCTCCGGCAGGTCGGCCAGGCCGACCCGGCGGGTGGTTCCGGCCGCCGCCCGGCCTTCGCGCAGCGCTCCGACCATCTCGTCCATCGAGTCCAGCGCCCGCAGCCCCGCCTCCTCCAGGCGGCGCAACAGGGCGGCCGTCTCCTCCGCCTGCTGGCCCGGGAGCTGGCCGGCCTGGGCCTCCAGCACGATGCCGGTGATCTCGTGGGCGACGAAGTCGTGCAGCCCGCGGGCGACGTCCAGCCGCTGCTCGCGCCGCGCCCGCTCGACGGCGCGCTCCCGCCGGACGTCCAGCACCCGCAGGTAGAGGCTCGCCCCGGCCACCCCGAGCACCGGCAGCAGCGAGAACAGCACGCCGCCCACCGGCCCGGCCGCACCGCCCTGCGGCATCCGGAGCACGAACCGCAACGGGAGCAGCACGGCCGCGAGGGAGACCACCCCGCCGACCGGCCAGGCCCAGCGCTCGGGCAACCGGCGGACGACCCGGTACAGGACGCCCAGCAGCGCGAGCCATTCCAGCGGCAGCCAGAACGCGGGCAGCCGGTACGGCCCCGGGTAGCCCAGGTCGACCAGCAGCGAGACCCCGGCCGCGCCGGCCGCCGCGGCGGCGAGCGTGACGCGGCCGAGCGGCCAGGGCAGCAGCGCCACCGCGGCTGCGAACGCGGCCGTCAGGGCGAGCAGCAGGGCCGCCCCGCGCTCCCCCGGATGAGCGAGCACGACGGGCGCGAGCAGCAGCAGAGCGGTGGCGACGGCGGGCCAACGGCGGCGCCGGGCGGGGCGGGACTGACGGTCGGTGCGCACTCCGCCGAGCCTACGGGCCGCTCTCCCGGGGGAGGCCCGCTCCTCCCCGCGCAGGAGGCGACTCCCCTCCGCAGCGGGAGGTCAGGACGGTTCGGACGGGCCAGACTCGATGCCGTCGGAACAACCCCCGCAACGGAGGACGGATCACCGTGGATCTCCGAGCGCCAGGGCGCGGTAGCGTTCATCCGCACGACCGGCCCGGCCCTCTGGAGAAGCAGATGCACCCCGACCGCCCGATCCCGACCGGGCCGACCGAAGCCGGCACGGGGTTCAACGACCCTACCGGGGAGGGCCGTTGAACCCCGCGCCCGAACAACCGCAACTCGAACAACCGCAACCCGAACAGCCTCGGCCCGACCAGCCTCGGCCCGACCGGCCGCAGGCCGACCGGCAGCAGTCCGACTACGCCCGACTCGCCGCCCTCGGGCCGTACTTCGCCCTCGACACCGCCCCCGACACCGACCCCGCCGGCCCCCCGCCGCCCGGCTTCCGCCCGCTGCCGGAGCTGTACGGCACCGGCCCGGACGCGCCACTCCCCGCCCGGATCCGGGTGGTGGCGCAGCGCCTGGGCACGGCCGAACTCCGGGTCGCCGCCTCGATCCTGCACCTCGGCCTGGCCGCCCGCTTCTGGTCGGTGGGCATCGGCTCGGCCGTCCTGCTGGGGACGGTCCCGACCCTGGACCACGCCTGGGTGCGGATCCCGGACCATGGACCGATCGACCTCTGGACGCCGCCGGAACCGGTCCGCCCGGAGCCCGGGGACCTCGTCGATCAGCTCCACCGATCCGTCCTGATCGGGCAGTTGGAGCCACTGGCCGCAGCAGTGCGCGCCGCCGTGCCGCTCTCGGCACGCCTGCTGCGCGGCAACGCGGCCTCCGCGCTGGCCGGGACGCTCCGGGTACTGAGCCCCCGGGCGTCGCTCCCGGCCCGGGAGTTGGTCACGCGGCTGCTGGACCGTCCGCCCCTGGCGGGCTCCGGCACGCTGCACACCGGCCCGCGCGGGGCCGCGTTCCGCCGGACGAGCTGCTGCCTCTACTACCGGACCGGCCCGGGCGCCGGGCTCTGCGGGGACTGCTGCTTCACCCGGCCGCCGGCCCGGCGGAACCCACCGGAAACCCGCTGAGGCCCGCACCCGGCTTGTCCGGAGCCGGGTGCGGGCCACTTGTTCCCCACCCGGTTCCGATGCCCTCGCACCGGGTGAAGTCCTTTCGGGTGGACGGTCCTCAGACCGCGACCGCCTCCTCCATCTCCTCCTCGGCCTCGGCCGCCGCCTCGGCCCGCGCCGACACCGCGCGGCGCCCGCGGCCCTCGTACGCCGCCGCGGCGACCAGGGCCGCCCCGCCCAGCAGCAGCCAGACCACCAGGGTCAGCACGTGCCCGCCGAGGCCGGCGCCGCCGTCGAAGTACAGGATGTCCCGCGCGCCCTCCAGGTAGCCGGCTCCGGTCCAGAAGCCGTGCAGGGCCCCGAAGAACCCGTTCTGCAGTTCGGGCCGGTAGATGCCGCCGGAGGAGGTGAAGTTGAGCATCACGAACAGCACCATCAGCGCCAGCGTGGTCCACTTCTTCAAGAAGCTGTGCAGGCCGGTGCCGATCAGCACGATGCCCGCGGAGTAGAGCCAGCCGAGCGCCCAGACGGCGGCGTAGTCGTGATCGACCACGTGGAAGAGCGGACCGGCGGTGGCGATCCCGATCACGCTGACCACCAGCGAGACGGCCACGCCCACCAGGGCCCGGGTCCGCATCGGCAGCCCGGCGCCGGCCGCGCCGATCACCGCGACGCTGGCGTAGGAGCCGATGCTCAGCGCGACCAGCAGGAAGAACAGGCCCTGGCCGGTCGGGTCGCCCTCGGCGGGGGTGGTGAGGTCGGTGACGTGCAGCGGGACGCCCTGCCGGTCCGTGACGTTGGTGAACACCGCCGTGGCGGCCACCACCGAGGTGTCGGAGTTGCCCTTGGCCACGATCAGCTCCGGGTTCCGGGCGTCCGGGACGAAGGCGCCGACCAGGTCGCGGTCGCGCAGCAGCTGCTCGGCGGCGGAGCGGTCGGCGACGGTCCGCACGTCCAGTGCGGCACCGGCCTTGCCCTGGACGGTCTGCGCCAGCCCCTGGGCCTGCGGTCCGGCGCCGACCACGGCGACCTTGAGGTGGTGGGGCTCGGGCTGGTGGAAGGCGCCCTGGTAGGCGAGGGCCATGCCGAGGCACATCAGCAGCGGGGTGAGCAGGTGGACGGCGAGGTGCTTGAGCGCGTGCCCCGGGGTGGGCGCCGCGGTGGGGGTCTGGGGTGTGCTCATGGCGTTCGTACCGTCCTCCGGCGATCTCTTCGATGATGGCGGCACATACAACCGATTCGGGTGGCAAATGCAACCATCTATGGATGTAGCTTACAACTATTTGACATCGATAGGAAGCCGGGCCGCCCGGAGCACGGCCCGACGACCGGCAACCGGCAGCCCGGCTCAGCCCAGCTCGAACACCCCGTACGAGAACCCCTCGGCCCGCAGCTCACCGTCCACGACCCGCACCCCCTGCACCTCCAGCGGCCGCACCGCTCCCCCGCCTGGGAGGCCCGCCAGCCGGACCGCCCCCGGCTCCCGGCGCGGGTTCACCGCCACCAGGTACCGCCCGGACCGCACGTACACCAGCGGGTACCCGGCCTGCCGCACCTCCACCCCGCCGCCGGCGCCCAGCCCGGGGTGGGCGCGGCGCAGCGCGATCAGGCGCCGGACGGTGTGGAGCAGCGAGGTCGGGTCGGCGCGCTGGGAGAGCACGTCCGGGCGGTGCGGGTCAGGGTCCGGCGGCAGGTAGCACCGCTCGGGCGCGGCCGTCGAGAATCCGGCCGACGGGCCGGGCGTCCACTGCATCGGGGTCCGCGACCCCGCCCGGTTGAAGCGCGGGCCGAGCACGCTGCCCTCGACGTCCGGCAGTCCGGGCAGGTAGCGCATGCCGATCTCGTCCCCGTAGTACACGGCGGGCAGGGTCGGCCAGGTGAGCAGGAAGGCGAAGGCGGGGGCGAGTTGCTCCCCGGAGCGCGGGGCGGTGGCCAGCCGGGAGAAGTCGTGGTTGGCGGTGGGCAGCACGATGTGCCCGTTGCCCTCGGTGAGTTCGGCGGCGGAGCGCCAGGCGTCCAGGAAGGTCTGCGGGGTGCCGCGCCCCTCGGCCTCGAAGTAGCACGGGCCCTGCTGCCAGAATTCCTCGACCGTCCCGCCGCCGTTGTTCCACAGCGAGCGCAGCGGGAGGCCGTGGTCGTCCCCGCCGAAGTGCAGGAAGAAGTCGGCGTGGAACCCGGCCGCGACGGCGGCGGCCGGTTCGCCCCACTCGGCGAGCAGCGCGGCCTCGGGGTGGGCGCGGTCCAGCCAGTCGCGCAGCTCGGTCCAGAGCTTGGCGGTCTCCACCCGGCCCGGGTCGTCCTTGACCAGCGAGTACGCCATGTCCACCCGGAAGCCGGCCACGCCGAGGCCCAGCCAGTGCGCCATGATGTCGCGCAGTGCCGCCCGGTTGGCGCGTGGGCCCTCGGCGTCCACCGGCTGCCGCCAGGGCTCCGACGAACTCGTGCGCGCGTAGCCGAAGTTGAGGGCGGGCTGACAGTCGAAGAAGTTCGGCCGGTACCAGCCCGGCCGACTCCCGGGCGAGGCGACGAAGCCGTCCACCGGCCGGTCGGACCAGATGTAGCGCTGGTCGGCCGGGTCCTCGGCGGAGGCCAGGAACCAGGGGTGGCGGTCGGAGGTGTGCCCGGCGACCAGGTCCAGCAGGATCCGGATGCCCTTGCCGCGCGCGGCCTCGACCAGCGCGACCAGGTCCTCGGTGCGGCCGTAACGCGGGGCCGGGGTGAGGTAGTCGGTGACGTCGTACCCGGCGTCGCGGAACGGCGAGGCGAAGCAGGGGTTGAGCCAGACGGTGTCCACGCCCAGCCAGGCGAGGTGGTCGAGGTGCTCGGTGATGCCGGTGAGGTCGCCGATGCCGTCGCCGTCGGAGTCCGCGAAGGACTGCGGGTAGATCTGGTAGAGGACGGCGTCGGCCAACCAGTCGGGGCCGGGGCGGGTCGAGGTCATGGGGCGGGTCCTCCTGTCGGGTCCGGGGGCCGCCCGGGCCGGGGGCCGAGGGGCCCGGGGTGGGCCGGGTGCCACCGATTCTCGTCCGATCCCGGCCGTCCCGACAGCCCGCCGCGCACCTTCACCGAACCGCCGCCGGGCCGGCGCCGCGCGGCCCCCGCTCCGCAGGAAGCGGCTACGCCCCCGCCGCGCAGGCCCGGGTGAACGCCCGGGCCCGCCTGGTGATCTCCGCCCAGTCCCCCGCCTCCACCACCGCCGGCGGCACCACGTCCGTCCCCGCGCACACCGCGAGCGCCCCCTGTGCCAGGAACTCGGCCGCGTTGCCCGCGTTCACCCCGCCCGAGGCCACCAACGGCACGTCGGGGTACGGGCCGCGCAGGTCCTTGAAGTAGCCGGGGCCGAACGACCGGGCCGGGAAGATCTTGACGGCGGCCGCCCCCAGGTCGACCGCCCGGGCCACCTCGGTCGGGGTCAGCGCCCCCAGCACCACCGGCACCCCGCGCGCCCGTCCGACCTCGGCGACCTCGGGCCGGCAGCCGGGGGTGACCAGGAAGGAGGCCCCGGCGTCGATCCCCCGCCCGGCCTGCTCGGCGGTCAGCACCGTCCCCACCCCGACCCGCCATCCGGACGCCGAGGCACGCTCCAGGTGGTCCGTCACATCCGGTGTGGTGTAGGTGAATTCGGTGAAGCTGATGCCGCCCTCGGCGAGTGCGGCGCACAGTGCGGCGGCGTCCGGGATCCGGGGTGCGCGGACCACCGCGATCACCGGGTCGTTCCGCAGCTCGGCGAGGGCGTTCGTGCCGTTCACAGCATTCGTGGCGTTCGTGGCGTTCGTGGCGTTCATCGGGCCAGCGTTCATCGGGCCAACATTCATCGGGCCAGCGTTCCTCGATCGGTGCGGCGCAGGGCGCGCCCGGGCCGGGCGCCGGTGGTGCGACCCTGCCGGACGACGGCGGTGCCGTTGACGTACACGTACTGGATCCCCTCGGCGGGCAGCCGGGGTTGCTCGAAGGTGGCGGTGTCCCGGACCCGTTCGGGGTCCAGCAGCACCAGGTCGGCGTGGTGGCCGGGGGCAATCCGGCCGCGCCGGTCCAGCCCCAGCCGGGCGGCGGGCCGGCCGGTCATCCGGGTGATCGCCTGCTCCAGGGTGAGCACGCCCAACTCCCGTCCGTAGTGGCCGAGGTAGCGTGGGAAGGTGCCCCAGGCGCGCGGGTGCGGCCGGGCCCCGACGAGCAGGCCGTCGCTGCCCACGGTGTGGGCGGGGTGGCGCATCACCGCCCGGACGTTCTCCTCGTGCCCGACGTGCTGGAGGACGGTGGTGGCCAACTCGTCGCGGCGCAGCAGGTCGAGGAAGACCTCCGTCCCGCCGGCCCCCCGCTCGGCGGCCAGGTCGGCGACCGTCCGGCCGACCGTCGGCGCGAGGTCGGCCGAGCGGACGCCGGAGATCTGGACGGTCGCCCAGTCGGCGACCACGCCGTGGCAGCCGTCGCTGCCGGTCCGCTCCATCGCGTACCGGATCCGCTCGCACGCGGCCGGGTCGGCGAGCCGCGCCAGGGTGGCGCCGGGGCCGCCCTCGGTGGCCCAACTCGGCAGCAGGGCCGCCAGGGTGGTGGAGCCGGGCAGGTAGGGGTAGCTGTCCAGGGTGAGGTCGACGCCGTCCGCGAGCGCCCGGTCGACCAGGTCCAGGAACTCGCCGGCCCGGCCCCGGTTGACGCCGAAGTTCATCGTGGCGTGGGTCAGGTGCAGCGCGCAGCCGGACCGCCGGGCGATCTCCACCATCTCCGCGTAGCCCTCCAACGCACCTTTCCCGTACGAGCGTTGGTGCGGCGCGTGGAAGCCGCCGTAGGCCGCGACCACGGTGCACAGCGCGGCCAGCTCGGCGGTGTCCGCGTACATCCCGGGGGTGTAGCTGAGCCCGCTGGACATGCCGACCGCGCCGTGCAGCAGGCCCTGCGCCAACACCTGCCGCATCCGGTCGAGTTCGGCCGGGGTGGGCGGGCGGTTGTCCCAGCCCATGGCGAGCATCCGCAGCGAGCCGTGCGGGACCAGGTAGCAGGCGTTGACGGCGACCCGGGTGCGGTCGATCCGGTCCAGGTACCCGCCGACGTCGCGCCAGTCCCAGTCGAAGCCCGCCGGATCGCCGTTCCATCCGGCCAGCTGCCGGCGCAGCGCGGGCAGGGTGGTGTCGTCCACCGGGGCGTAGGACAGGCCGTCCTGGCCGAGCACCTCGCAGGTGACGCCCTGGGTGACCTTGGCCGGGTGCTCGGGTTCGAGCAGCAGGGCGAGGTCGGAGTGGGCGTGCATGTCGATGAAGCCGGGGGCGAGCACCAGGCCGTCGGCGTCCACCACGGTACCCCCGCCGAGGCCCGCGCCGATCTCGGTGATCACGCCGTCGGCGATCCGCACGTCCGCCCGGTAGCGGTCGGCGCCCGTCCCGTCGACGACCGTGGCCCCCTTGAAGACGGTCGCCCCCGGGAAGGCAGTGGTTCTCTCCCCCGCCGCCATCAGAAGAACGTCCTGATCAGCCCGGTGACCTGCGGCTCGGCCGCGTCCGCGCGGTCCAGCACCGGGATCGCGGTCCACTTGTCGAAGGCCGTGCACGGGTGCGAGACGCCGAGCCGCAGCACCGCGCCGACCGGTGCGAGGTCGCCCGCGTCGCGGAGGTAGGCGTGCTGGTCGTTGAGCGCGGTGATCCGGGCGGCCGTGCCGGTCAACGCCGCACCGCCACGCACCAGTTGCGGCTCGGGCAGGCCCTCGTCGAAGGGCAGGTCGCGCTTGCCCGCGTCCAGCAGCGCGAGTTGGGGCTCGGGCCGGGAGGCCACCCGGGCCCAGCCGTGCAGCGCAGCGCGGAACGGGGTCGGCCCGCCGCCCCGGGCGAGCGGGGAGATGCCCCGGTAGAAGCCGTCGTCGTGGGCGATGTACGCACCCGAGCGGAGCACCACCAGCGCCTCCGGCAGGGCGGCCAACTCCTCGGCCACCAGGTCGAAGTAGGCGCTTCCGCCGGCTGACACCACCGGTGGCGCGCCGTCCGGGTAGGCCCCGGCGAGCCGGCCGTGCAGTTCGCCGAGCGCGTTCAGGTAGCCGCGGACGGCGGCCAGCCCTTCGGCGGTGGCGTCGTGCGCGAGGGCGCCCTCGTACCCGCCGACGCCGGCCAACCGCAGGGTGGGGGCGCGCAGCACGGCGGCGGCGACCTCGACGGCGGCGTCCAGGCCGCGCACGCCGGTCCGCCCGCCCGGGCCGCCGAGTTCGACCAGCACCTCGACCGGCCGCTCGGCCCCGGCGGCGCGCAGCGCCTCGTCCATCAGCCGTACGCCCTCGGTGGAGTCGGTCCAGCAGAGGAAGCCGAAGCCCGGGTCGGCGGTCAGTTCGGCGGCGAGCCAGGCGAGTCCGGCCGGGTCGAGCAGGGTGTTGGCGAGCAGGATCCGCTGGACGCCGAAGGCGCGGGCGACCCGCACCTGGGGCAGGTTGGCGAGGGTGATCCCGTGGCTGCCGGCGGCGAGTTGGGCCTGCCAGAGCTGGGGCGCCATGGTGGTCTTGCCGTGCGGGGCGAGCGCGACGCCCGCCTCGGCGCACCAGTCGGCCATGCTACGGACGTTGTGGTCGAGCGCGGCGCCGTCGAGGGTGAGCAGCGGGGTGCCGAGGGAGGAGAGGGTCGGTCCGGTGGCGAGCCAGTCGCGCGTGGTGCGGCCCCAGCTCTCCGGCGGGGCGGCCTTGAACCGCCAGTCGAGGGTCTCGTCGGCCAGCGCCGCGACCGCCCCCTCGGCGATGCCGGGCCCGTCCGCACCGCTCGCGAAGGCGCCACTGCCCGCGAGGGTGCCACGGCCCGCGAAAGTCTGCTCCACCGTCTTCCTCCATCCACCATGTTGCAACATGTGCAACGAGGGTTGCACATGTTGGCAACACGGTTCTAGCATCGGCGCCGGATCACGGTCAACGGAGTCGAACCCCACCGTCAGAGGTCGACACACCGCCGCCGCAGACGAGGAGCCCAGCAGATGCCGCCACAGGACCACCCGGGGCCGGACCGCCCCGGCCCTCCCCCGACGGCCGTGTGCGTGGGCGAGTCGATGGCCGTGCTCCTGCCCGACCGCCCCGGCCCGCTGGAGTCCGTGGACACCTTCCGGCTGTCCGTCGGCGGCGCCGAGTCCAACGTCGCCGGGGCCCTGGCCGCGCTCGGCGTGCCGACCGCCTGGATCAGCCGGGTCGGCGACGACGGCTTCGGCCGCCGCCTGCTCGCCGAGGTCGCCGCCCGCGGCGTGGACGTCTCCGGCGTCACCGTCGACCCGCACCGCCCGACCGGCCTCTACCTCAAGGAGGTCGGCGGCACCACCGGCCACCGGCACGACCTCGGCCCCGGCCGCAGCCGGCTGCACTACCACCGGCGCGGCTCCGCGGCCGCCGCCCTCTCCCCCGCGCTGCTCACCGACCCGGCCGCCGCCGGCCTGCTGGCCGGCGCCCGCCTGCTGCACCTGTCCGGCATCACCGCCGCGCTCTCCGACGACTGCCTGGCCCTGCTGCGCGCCCTGCTTGCCGACCGCCGCCCGGGGCGGCTGGTCAGCTTCGACCTCAACTGGCGCCCAGCGCTCTGGCGGGACCGCGACCCGGCCGTGCTGCCGCCGCTGCTAGACGCCGCCGATCTGCTGCTGCTCGGCGCCGACGAGGCCCGGGCCGCCTTCGGCACCGACGAGCCCGCCGCGCTGCGCCGCCGCTTCCCCGCACCCGCCACCGTGGTGGTCAAGGACGCCGCCCGACTGGTCACCGCGCTGGACCGGGACGGCACGGCCGTCGCCGAACCGGCCCTGACCGTCGAGGTGGTGGAGGCGACCGGCGCGGGCGACGCCTTCGCCGCCGGCTACCTGGCCGGCACCCTCCACGCCCTGGACCAGCGCCGCCGGCTGCGGCTGGGCCACCTGAGCGCGGCCTGCGCGCTGACCGCGCACGGCGACCAGGCCGAACTGCCGCCGGCCCCGGTGCTGACCGCCCTGCTCGACGCCTCCCCCGCCGACTGGGCCGCCACCCGGGTCAGCGCCGAGGGCATCGACTCCCCGGCCCTGCCCGCCGCCCGCCCCTGGCGGCGGACCGGCGCGGACGCACCGGCCCTGACAGCGACCCAGGAGGCGGCCCAGGCGGTGGCCGGGGCGGCGACCCAGGCGGCCGCCGGGGCGCGCGCCGACCGGGCCCGGGCACAATGAGCACCGACCCCCGCCACCCGACCGGAGCACGAGCCCGATGAGTCAGACCGTCACCCGCGCCCTGCGCATCCTCGCCGAACTCGGCGAGGGCGAGCGCTCCCTCGACCAGTTGGCCGAGGTCCTCGGCGTGCACAAGACCACCGTGCTCCGGCTGCTCCAGAGCCTGGAGGAGGAACGGTTCGTCTACCGCGACGCGGCCTACCGCTACCACCTCGGCGCCGGCCTGTTCGCCCTGTCCGGCCTCGCCCTGGAGCAGCGCGGCATCCGCCGGATCGCCGCCCCGCACCTCGCCGAGCTGAACTCCACCACCGGCCAGACCGTGCACCTGGCGGCCTACGAGGGCGGCGAGGTGGTCTACATCGACAAGTTCGACTCCCGCCACCCGGTCAGGATGTACTCCCGGATCGGCCTGCGCGCCGCCCTGCACAGCGCCGCCGTCTCCAAGGTCCTGCTGGCCGACCTCCCGCTGCCCGAGCGCCGCCGGGTGGTGGCCGGGATCGACTTCACCCCGCACACCGAACGCACCCTCACCACGCCCGAGGCGCTGCTCGCCGAGCTGGAGAAGGTCGCGGTCCAGGGCTGGGCGCAGGACCACGCCGAGCACGAGGCCTTCATCAACTGCGTCGCCGCCCCGATCCGGGACGCCAGCGGCCGGGTGGTCGCCGCCGCCTCCATCTCCGTCCCGGACGTCCTCCTCCCGTACGAGCAGGTGCTGGACCTGCTCCCGCAGCTGCTCGCGACCGCCCGGGCGGTCTCGGCCGACTGCGGCCGTCCCGACCACAACTGACGAACCGTCATCGCACCGTCCCCGACCGCAAGGAGCCCCGACCCCGATGTCCTCCGACAAGACCGAGATCCGCACCGACGGCGCCCCGGCCCCGGCCTGGATGTTCTCCCAGGGCGTCCGCAAGGGCCCGATCCTCCAGGTCTCCGGCCAGGGCCCGCAGGATCCGGCGACCGGCGAGTACCTCCACCACGGCGACGTGAAGGCGCAGACCCGCCGCACCCTGGAGAACGTCAAGGCCATCGTCGAGGCCGGCGGCGCCACCATCGAGGACGTGGTGATGTTCCGCGTCTACCTCACCAAGCGCGCCGACTTCCCGCTGATGAACGAGGTCTACGCCGAGTTCATCGAGGAGAACGTCAAGCCCGGCGGGGTGAAGCCGTGCCGCACCACGATCTTCGTCGAACTGCCGCAGGAGCCGATGCTGGTGGAGATCGACGCCCAGGCCGTCATCGGCTGACCACCTGACAGCCCGACCCGACGCCACGACACCCCGAGGGCCCGGACGCCACCAACGCGTCCGGGCCCTCGGCGCATCCCCACCCCGCCACGCCGCCGCACCACCGCCCGCCCACTTGCCACACCTCCAGGGGGACATTAGGTTAGCCTCACCTAACCAACAGGAGGTCCGTTCATGAGCATCACCGCCGGTGACGCCGAGGTGCCCGAGCCCACCACCGCCGAGCGGGTCCGCAGCCTGCTCAGCGCGACCTCCTCGCTCACCGTCCGCGCCCTCGGCGAGCACCACGACCTGGACACCCCGGTCTCCGTCCACGGCTCCCGGCTGCGCCTGCGCGCCCCGCTGGACGCCCCGCTCGTCGCGGCCCTCGCCGGCGCCACCGCCACCGACGGCCTGGCCGTCGTGCTCGACGTCACCGACGTCTCCCCCGTGGCGGTCCGCGACCGCATCCGCGGCCGGCTCACCCTGGCCGGCCGGCTGCACCTGGCCCACCTCGCCGACGACGGCCTCAGCGTCCACCTGCGGGTCGACGTCGCCCACGCCGTCCTCGCCACCCCGTACGGCACCGGCGCGCTCACCGCCGCCGACCTCTCCCTCGCCGCCCCCGACCCGCTGGCCCGTCACGAGGCCGCCCTGCTCACCCACCTGGCCGACGACCACGCCGACGCCCTCGACCTGCTCACCCGGCTGCTCGACCCGGCACTGCTCACCCACGGCCCGGCCGTCCGCCCGCTCGCCCTGGACCGCCACGGCCTGGTACTGCGCCTGGACCACTCGCACGGCCACCGCGACGTCCGCCTGGTCTTCCCCGAACCCGCCCGCGACACCGAGGACTTCGGCCACCGGATGCACGACCTGATGGCCGCCGCCGAACACGGCCTCCCGGCCCGCCGCCCCTGACCGCCGCCGCAGTCGGCGCAGTCAGCGCGAATACGAGACGTACCCGTGGACCACGACGACCGAGCGGAGAACGGCAGCGGCCGGCCCGGCCGTACGAGAGGTTGTCCCGTACGGCCGGGCCGGCCTTGGGCGTGTCCCGCGCCCAGGTCCACCGGTGCGGCGATCACCCGGTCGAGCGGTCACCCGACATGACCATCCCGGGCGTCGATTCGCCCCGCACCAGCGGTGGTTCACACGTTCCTGCGGAAGGCCCCGGAGGGTCAGAGCGCGACGCCGTGCGCCCGCAGGTAGGCGACCGGGTCGATGTCCGAGCCGTACTCGGAACCGGTACGGATCTCGAAGTGCAGGTGCGGGCCGGTCACGTTGCCGGTCGCACCGGAGAGGCCGAGCTGCTGGCCGGCGGTGACGGTCTGACCGACGCTCACGCCGATCGAGGACAGGTGCGCGTACTGGGCGTACTTGCCGTCGGCGAGCTTGATCTCGACCTCGTTGCCGTAGGCGCCGTCGCTGCCGGCCTTCACCACGACACCGTTGGCGACGGCGCGCAGCGGGGTGCCGGTGGAGGCGACGAAGTCCTGGCCGGTGTGGTGGCCGGAGGCCCACATCGAGCCGGCCACGCCGTAGGCCTCGCCCAGCACGGGGTTGGCGAGCGGGGCGACGTAGCCGGAGGTGGCGGCGACCGGGGCCGCGGTCACGGCCTGGGCCGGGGCGGCGGTCTGAACCTGGGTCTGCACCTGGGCGCCGGGCTTGGCAGCCTCGGTCCGGACCTGCACCTGGGAGTCCGCGGCAGCGGAGGTGTCCTGGGTGACCGGCGCGGCGGACTTCGCCGGAGCGGCCGGCTTGGCCGGGGCGGCGGGCTTCGCCGGAGCGGCGGCGTGACCGGCGAGGGCCAGCTGCTGACCGGGGAAGATCAGGTTCGGGTCGGCGCCGACCACCGAGCGGTTCTGCTCGTACAGCGCGTGCCAGCCGCCCTCGACGTTCTTGGCGTCGGCGATCTTCGACAGGGTGTCACCGCTGACGACGCGGTAGCTCTGCTGGGCGGCCGGGGCGGCAGCCGGAGCGGCGGCCCCGGAAGCGGCCGGGGCGGTGGTGGCCGCCGGGGCGGTGTGCGCCTGGGCGCTCATCGCGGTCACGAGCGGCAGGACGAACGAGGCCCCGGTGACGGCGGTGGCGATGCCGATGCGGGCGGCACGGGGCAGGGCGATACGACGAGCCTGTGCAGGCATGGAATTTTCCTCTCCGACGCCTGCGAGGTGAGCTGTCGGGTTCGGGCTGGAGTTGCCCGGCCGCATGTGCGGCTTCACCCCAAGCCGGCCCTGGTGGTCCGCGCCCGAAAAGGCGCGAACTCCGGTCCGGCGACTTACCTGTGGGTCCCCCGCTCCTGCCGTACAGAGTTCGGTGCGAGCCACCGGGCAGCGGCAGGACTCGGCGTTCCACCCGGTGGATCCGTCCGGACTGGCCGGGCGGTCGCTGAACTAAAACTCATCCGTTCGGGTGAAGCAATGTCGATCTCTTGAATCGGCAACAACCCCCGCAGCCCCGTCACCCTCCGAATGATCCCTTGCACGCTCCGTGCACGATCCATTCACCCGGCGCCACTGATCCACCACCCTGCGCCGCCGGGACCACCCCCGTGCGACCGTCCGTTCACGCACCGCCACCGACCGACACACCACCCGGTGACCCTTGTCACGTACACCCCGGCGGGCGCAGGATTCGGCCCGTGGCCACCTCTCAAGCCGGCACTCTGCGCCTGGGCACCGCGCAGGGCCGCTGGGTACTCCTCGCGACAGTGCTCGGCTCCAGCATGGCGATGCTCGACGGCACCGTCGTCAACGTCGCCCTGCCCCGGATCGGCGCCGACCTCGGCGCCTCCCTCGCCTCCCTGCAATGGACCCTGAACGCCTATCTGCTCACCCTGGCCGGCCTGATCCTGCTCGGCGGCGCCCTCGGCGACCGCTACGGACGGCGCCGGGTCTTCCTGATCGGCGTGGTCTGGTTCGCCGTCGCCTCCGCGGCCTGCGCCGCGGCCCCGACCATCCACGTGCTGATCGCCGCCCGCGCCGTCCAGGGCATCGGCGGCGCGCTGCTCACCCCGGGCTCGCTGGCCATGCTCCAGGCGGTCTTCCACCCGGACGACCGCTCGGCGGCGGTCGGCCTCTGGTCCGGCCTGGGCGGGGTGTCGGCGGCCGTCGGCCCCTTCCTCGGCGGCTGGCTGGTGGACGGCCCGGGCTGGCGCTGGATCTTCCTGCTGAACCTGCCGCTGGCCGCCGCCGTGATCGCGGTGACCTCCCGTTACGTCCCGGAGAGCCGGGACGAGTCCGCCGCCGGCCGCTTCGACGTGCCCGGCGCCCTGCTCGCCGCCCTCGCGCTCGGCGCCGTCACCTACGCGCTCACCGCCGCCGGGGAGGGACTGTCCCCCGCCGTCTGGGTCACCGGTGCGATCGGCCTGCTGCTGGCCGCCGCCTTCGTGGCCGTCGAGCGGCGCACGCCCGACCCGATGCTGCCGCTCGGCCTGTTCTCCTCCCGGCTCTTCACCGCCGTGAACCTGGTCACCCTCTGCGTCTACGCGGCGTTCAGCGGGGTCTTCTTCCTGCTGGTGGTGCAGCTGCAGATCGTCTCGGGCTTCTCCCCGCTGGTCTCCGGCTTCGCCCTGGTGCCGATCACGGTGCTGATGCTGACCCTGTCCGCGCGCGCCGGGCGGCTCGGCAAGCGGATCGGCCCGCGCGTCCCGCTCACCGTCGGCCCGCTGCTGTGCGCCGCCGGGGTGCTGCTGATGCTGCGCACCGGCCCCGGCTCCTCCTACTGGGCGGACGTGCTGCCCGCGGTCGCGGTGATGGGCTCCGGGATGACGCTGCTGGTCGCCCCGCTGACCGCCACCGTGCTGGCCGCCGTCGAGGTGCGGCACGCGGGCATCGCCAGCGGCGTCAACAACGCCGCCGCCCGCGCGGCGGGCCTGCTCGCGGTCGCCGCCCTGCCGGCCCTGGCCGGACTGAGCGGCGACGCCTACCGGGTGCCCTCCGCGGTGGACTCCGCCTTCCACACCGCGATGCTGATCTGCGCGGGGCTGCTGGCCGCCGGCGGGCTGATCGCCTTCGCCACCGTCCGGGGCAATGTGCTGGCGCCGGAGGAGGAGCACCCGGTGGCCGAGCCGAACTGCGACTGGCCCTGCGCCACCACCACCCCGCCGCTCGACCCGGGCCGCCCCCGGACGCGCGAGGGCCCCGCCACCGGAACGGCGGCAGGGCCCTCGTCAGAGAACTGACTCCTCGTCAGAGGATGTCGCCGGGGGCGTACTTGGCCGCCTCCGGGTAGGCCGCCGCGACGGCCTCCACCTGTCGGACGACCTCGGCGACCTGCGCCCCGGCCGCACCGGTGAAGGACAGCCGGTCGGCGAGCAGCGCGTCCAGCCCGGCCCGGTCCAGCGGGATCCGCTCGTCGGCGGCGAGGCGGTCCAGCAGCTCGTTCTCCCGGGCGCCGGCGCGCATCGCCAGCGCCGAGGCGACGGCGTGCTCCTTGATGACCTCGTGGCCGGTCTCCCGGCCGACGCCCGCACGCACCGCGCCCATCAGCACCTTGGTGGTGGCCAGGAACGGCAGGTAGCGGTCCAGCTCGGCCTCGATCACGGCCGGGAAGGCGCCGAACTCGTCCAGGACGGTGAGGAAGGTCTCCAGCAGGCCGTCGAAGGCGAAGAAGGCGTCCGGCAGCGCGACCCGGCGCACCACGGAGCAGGAGACGTCGCCCTCGTTCCACTGGTCGCCGGCCAGCTCGCCGGTCATCGACGCGTAACCGCGCAGGATGACCGCCAGGCCGTTGACGCGCTCGCAGGAGCGGGTGTTCATCTTGTGCGGCATCGCGGAGGAGCCGACCTGGCCCTCCTTGAAGCCCTCCGTGACCAGCTCGTGGCCGGCCATCAGGCGGATGGTCTTGGCCAGGCTGGACGGCGCGGCGGCCAGCTGGACGAGGGCGGTGAGCACCTCGAAGTCCAGCGAGCGCGGGTAGACCTGGCCGACGCTGGTCAGCACGTGGTCGAAGCCGAGGTGGCCGGCGACCCGGCGCTCCAGCTCGGCCAGCTTCTCGGTGTCGCCGCCGAGCAGGTCCAGCATGTCCTGGGCGGTGCCGACCGGGCCCTTGATCCCGCGCAGCGGGTAGCGGGCGATCAGCTCCTCCAGACGGCGGAAGGCGACCAGCAGCTCGTCGGTGATCGACGCGAAGCGCTTGCCCAGGGTGGTGGCCTGCGCGGCCACGTTGTGCGAACGGCCGGCCATGACCAGCTCGGAGTGCTGGGCGGACAGCTTGGCCAGGCGCACCAGGACGGCGACCGTACGGTCCCGGACGTGCTCCAGGGACTGGCGGATCTGCAGCTGCTCGACGTTCTCGGTCAGGTCCCGGGACGTCATGCCCTTGTGGATCTGCTCGTGGCCGGCGAGCTCGCTGAACTCCTCGATCCGGGCCTTCACGTCGTGGCGGGTGACCCGCTCACGGGCGGCGATCGAGCCGAGGTCGACCTGGTCGACCACCCGCTCGTAGTCGGCGACGGCATCCGCGGGCACCTCGACACCGAGGTCCTGCTGGGCCTTCAGGACGGCGAGCCACAGGTGGCGCTCGAGGACCACCTTGTGCTCGGGGGACCACAGCTGGGCCAGGGTCGCCGAGGCGTACCGGGAGGCCAGGACATTGGGGATCTGGGGCTTCGCGCTCACGCTTCGCAAGCCTAACAGCCGAGGTCACGCCGAACGTCGGCGGATGGCGCGAGGCCGCACCGACCCGGCCGGCGGGCCCGACCGGCGGGCCCGGTGGCCGCCGCTACTGCGGCGCGGCGCCCGTCCGGCCGGCCAGCACCGGGAGGACCTGCCCGCAGATCGAGTGCAGGGCGATCCGCTGCTCGTCGGTCATCGCCGAGAAGGCCTGGTGGGTTCGGGCCATCTCGCCGCGGATCCGGTTGAGGATCTCCCGGCCCTCGGCCGTGATCACCACGATCTTCACCCGGCGGTCACCGGCGGCCGCCTCCCGGTTGGCCAGGCCCAGCGTCTCCAGCCGGTCCACGATCCCGGTCACGTTCGACGCGTCGCAGCCCAGTCGCCCGGCCAGCGCGCGCATCGGCACCGGCTCCTGCACCGAGCCCAGCGCCTTGGCCTGGGAGGAGGACAGCCCGTGCCGGGCCGCGGCGGCCGCGAAGTCCTGGAAGTACGCGGCACCGACGGCGGCCAACGCCTCCATCAGCTCGGCGTTGGTCGGTACGGTCGTCGTCGAGATCGAACCCATGGGGTCAGCGTACGGCTGAGTGCTTCACTAACTCAAGCTTTGACCACGGCAAACGTCGGCGAGCCGCCTCACAGTACCCCCGTTCGGGGCACGAGGGACAGGAGGGACGGAGACGCGGGAGGCGCAGCAGGGCCGGGCCCGGAGCGGCGGGGTCAGAGCACCAGCTGGTCGAACAGCCGCCGCAGCTCGACCTCCGGGTCCGCGGTCAGCCCGGTGTGCACCGGCCCCGGCTGGACGACCGCGCTGCGCGGCGCCGTCAGCCAGCGGAACCGCTGCCCGGGGCTGTCCGAGGCCGCCGGACCGGCCTGCGGCCCGCCCAGGCAGACCGCCTCGATCCCCTGCAACGCCCGGCGCACCCCCTGCACGTCCGCGACCGGGTCCAGCGCCAGCAGCCGGGCCTGGTCCAGGTGGGTCCGCGCGGCCAGGTGGGCGCTCTGCCGGCAGTACAGCAGCACCCCGACGTTCACGCACTCACCCCGCTCGACCCGCGGCACCGCCCGGATCACGGCGTACTCGTAGTCGTGCAGCTCCACGACGGCCGGCAGCGCGGCCGACAGCGGCCCGGTCATGCGGACACCTCCGGCAGCCAGTCCCGCGGACCGGCCAGTCGCCCGGTCAGCTGGGCGCGGTACGCGGCGCGTACGTCCTCGGGCGAGTCGAAGCCGAACTCGTCCACCAGCCACACCTCGGGGATCTGCGCCACCGCCGCCTCGACGGCCTCCTCCGCGATCGGCGCGAGCGCCTTGTCCGCCGCCGCCAGGTCCGGCCGGGCGCGCAGCAGCGCGTGGTCGGAGGCGTCGTACGGGCGGCGCACCCAGGCCGCGGCGCCGGGCCAGTTGTGGTGGAAGATCAGGCTCGCGCCGTGGTCGATCAGGCGCAGCCCGCCGGTCGCCACCAGCAGGTTGGGGTTGCGCCAGGACCGGTCGACGTTGCCGATCAGCGCGTCGAACCAGAGCACCTGCCCGGCCAGTTCGGGGTCCACCTCGAAGCAGAGCGGGTCGAAGTTCAGCGCCCCGCTGACGAAGGCCATCCCGAGGTTGGTCCCGCCGCTGGCCCGCATCTGGTCCTGGACCTGGTGGTCCGGCTCGCTGCGCGCGAGCACCGGATCCAGGTCGACGGTCACCAGCTCCGGCACCGGCAGCCCCAGCCGCCGCCCCAGCTCGCCGGCCAGCACCTCCGCGACCAGCGCCTTCCGGCCCTGCGCGGCGCCGATCCATTTCAGCGCGTACAGCCGCCGGTCGTCGGCCTCGACCAGGCCCGGCATCGAGCCGCCTTCTCGCAGTGGCGTCACGTACCGGATCGCCGTCACCTCGGGGAGCACGCCCGACAGCCTATCGGTGCCCCGCCCCGCCCCGGCCCCCGACAGGAGCCCCTCTTCAGGAACCCCTCTTCCCCCTCCTCCCCCCTGCGCCCCATCCCGGTGGCAGCCCCCGCTGCTCCGTGCGAGTGTGGCGGACAGTAATGGGGGCCTTCCGGTACGACCTGTACGGCAAAGGGATGAGCGATGGAACGACCTCGGATCCTGATCGTCGGCGGCGGCTTCGCAGGCCTGGAGTGCGCCCGCCGCCTCGAACGCAAGCTCTCGCCGTCGGAGGCCGAGATCACGCTGGTCACGCCGTTCAGCTACCAGCTCTACCTCCCCCTCCTGCCCCACGTCGCGGCCGGCGTCCTCACCCCCCAGTCCGTGGCGGTCTCCCTGCGCCGGAGCCTGCGCCGCACCCACATCGTCCCCGGCGGCGCCATCGGCGTGGACCCGGCCTCCCGGGTGTGCGTGGTCCGCAAGATCACCGACGAGGTGGTCGCGCAGAAGTACGACGTCCTGGTGCTCGCCCCCGGCAGCGTCACCCGCACCTTCGACATCCCCGGCCTGACCGACTACGCCCGCGGCATGAAGACGCTCGCCGAGGCGGCCTACGTCCGCGACCACGTGATCGCCCAACTCGACCTCGCCTCGGCCACCCTGGACCAGCACGAGCGCGAGTCCCGGCTGCAGTTCGTGGTCGTCGGCGGCGGCTACGCGGGCACCGAGACGGCCGCCTGCCTCCAGCGCCTCACCACCGCCGCCGCCCGCCGCTACCCGCGCCTGGACGCCCAGCAGATCAAGTGGCACCTGATCGACATCGCCCCCAAGCTGATGCCCGAACTGGGCGACGCCCTCGGCACGGCGGCCCTGGAGGTGCTGCGCGGCCGCGGCATCGAGGTGTCGCTCGGCGTGTCGGTGGCCGAGGTCGGCGCCGAGACGGTCAAGTTCACCGACGGCCGGGTGATCCCCTGCCGCACCCTGATCTGGACGGCCGGGGTGGCCGCGAGCCCGCTGATCGCCACCCTGGACGCGGAGACGGTCCGCGGCCGGCTCGCGGTGACGGCGGAGATGCGGGTGCCGCAGTTCGAGGGCGTGTTCGCGCTCGGCGACGCGGCCGCCGTCCCCGACCTGGCCAAGGGCGACGGCGCGGTCTGCCCGCCGACCGCCCAGCACTCGGCCCGCCAGGGCCGCGCGGTGGCCGACAACGTGATCGCCTCGCTGCGCAGCCAGCCGCTGGAGCCGTACTACCACAAGGACCTCGGCCTGGTGGTCGACCTCGGCGGCAAGGACGCGGTCTCCAAGCCGGTGGGCGTCGAACTACGCGGTGTTCCGGCCCAGTTGGTGGCCCGCGGCTACCACCTGATGGCGATGCGCACCAACGCGGCGAAGTTCCGGGTGGGGGCGAACTGGCTGCTCAACGCGACCGCCGGGGACGACTTCGTCCGCACCGGCTTCCTGGCCCGCCAGCCCGCCCGGCTGCAGGACTTCGAGTACACCGACGCCTATCTGACGAAGGATCAGGTCCGCGCCCACGCCCAGTCCCTGCTCGCCAAGGGCTGAACCCGAAAGCCGACCCGAAAGCCGAGCCGAGCGCCGAGCCGAAGGCGAGCCGAGCGCCGCACCGCCGCCCCCGCCCGCACACTCCGGGCGAGGGGCGGCGGCACGTCCGCCTCACTCCGCCGTCAGGTACATCCCGCTCGCGTCCCGCCCGGCCGTGTTGTTGCACGCGTAGTTGCCGGTCGGCCGGGTCCACAGCTGCCCCAGACACGCGCCCAGCGCCTGCTGCCCGTAGTAGTTCGGGTGCATCGACTCCTGGACCGCGCCCTGGCTGGTGTTGAGACCGCCGTCCAGGAAGCGCGCCCACTCGCTGGTGGTCGCGGACGGGCCGGAGCCCGCGCTCGGCTGCTGCGCGGAGGTGGAGCACACCTCACGGCCCTGGAGCATGTTGGAGAGGTCCAGGAACTGCGCCCCCTTGGCGGCCGCGACCCCCGCCAGCGCCTTGGAGATCTGCGGCACCATCGAGTCGCGCGCCCAGTCGGCGTCGCCGTCCCAGAACGGGCAGCCGCCGGTGTCCGACCGGCTCCAGCCGCTCTCCGGGTAGCGCATCTCGGCGCTGCGCGGGATCGGCGAGGGGTACGACTGGAGCACCAGCCGGTAGTCGGAGCGCGCGTAGCCCGCGTTGGTCATGACGGCCCGGATCTCGTCGATCGCCTTGCTCACCCCGGCCATCGCGGTGGGCATCTTGGAGTCGATCTGGGACTGCGCCGAGCTGTGGCAGTAGGAGTACCAGACCAGGTAGTCCTGCACGCAGTTGGAGATGATCCCGGAGAAGCCGAGGTCGTTGCCGCCGATCGACAGCGTGATCAGCTTGACGTTGTTCTGGGCCGCCACGGTGGCGAGTTGGTCGGCCTGCGGGGCCTCGCCCTTGAGGGACTGCCCGCCGTTGGAGGCGCGGAAGACGTTGCCGGTGACGGCGCCCGAGCAGGCCAGGTTGACCTGCTTCTGGGCGACGCCCTGGGCGCCGAGCACCTCGGCGACGTCGGAGCGGTCGCACCCGCTGGCCGCCGTCGCGCCGTAGACCAGCGAGGGGTCGTACGAACTGCCGTTCCAGGCCCGGTCGGTCCCGGTCCGGTTACCGCTGGAGTCGGCCGAGTTGCCCTTCCAGCGGCCGGCCTCGCCGGAGATGTAGCTGTCGCCGAGCGTGACGCTCGCGGTCGGTCCGCCCGGCGCGGCGGCCGGCGCGGCCGGGGCCGCCGAGGCGGGCGCGGCGAGGGCCAGCCCCGCCAGGGTCAGCGGCAGGGCTGCGGCTGCGGTGAGCAGCCGACGGCCGAGTCCAGGGGTGCTGCTGGTGCTGCTCGAACTGTTTTCGGGCACGGCGGAACTCCTGCGGCTCGGTCTCCCCGCGCGATGGGGACGGGAAGACGCGTACGTGAGGGAAGGCCGCCGGCGCCGGTGGCGCACGAAAGATGGCATGGCCGCGCCGGTTACCGCTAGGTACGTGCAGCAGGTTTCCCGCTTTGTTACCGACGGGTTCAGACCAGCCGGGTGTCGGCACCGCCCGTTCCCAGAACCGCCGCCAGATCGTTGGCCAGGTCCCTTGCGCCCGCCCGGTCGAGTCCCGCGACGGTGAACCGCAGCCCGGGCGGCGACTGGATCCGGTACCGCGCCCCGGGCGCCGCGACCCAGCCGCGCTGCACCAGGGCCGCCAGCGCCGAGGTCTCGTCCGGCACCGGCACCCAGACGTTCAGCCCGCTCGCCCCGTGCGCCTCGATGCCGCGCGCCGCCAGCTCCGCCAGCAGCGCGTCCCGCCGCTCCCGGTAGGCGGCGGCCACGCTCGCGGCGGGCGCCGCGTCGGCGCGCCACAGCTCGGCGACGGTGCGCTGCAGCAGGTGGCTGACCCAGCCCGCGCCGAGCCGCAGCCGCCCGGCGACCCGCCCGACCGTCTCCTCGTCGCCGACCATCACCGACACCCGCAGGTCCGGCCCGTACGCCTTGGCCGCCGAGCGCACCACCGCCCAGTGCCGCGGCCCCGCGCCGACCAGCGGCCGGTACGGCTGGTCGACCATGCCGTGCCCGTGGTCGTCCTCGATCAGCAGCACCCCGGGGTGCTCGGCCAGCACGGCCCGCAGCGCCGCGGCCCGCGCCTCGCCGAGCGCCGCACCGGTCGGGTTCTGCGCCCGGCTGGTCACCACCACCGCGCGGGCCCCGTCGGCGAGTGCCGCGGCCAGCGCCTCCGGCAGCGGCCCCTCGTCGTCCAGCCGTACGGGCAGGGGGCGCAGCCCCATCGCGGGCAGCAGGTCGAGCAGGCTGCCCCAGCCCGGGTCCTCGACCGCCACCGCGTCGCCGGGGCGCAGCCAGGCGCCGAGCGTGCGCTCGATGGTGTCCAGCGCGCCGGAGGCGACGGCGATCGGGCCGCCGGGCAGTCCGTCGGCCTCGAAGGAGCTGCGGGCGAGTTCGAGCAGCCCGGGGTCGATCCGCGACTGCCCGTACAGCACGGGTCCGGTCCGGGCGACCGCGGCCGCGAGGGCGGGGGCGAGGTCGGGCAGCAGCGCCGGGTCGGGGTTGCCGGTGGAGAGGTCGCGGGCGCGTTCGGGCACCGGGACGCGGATCTGGTCGCGGGGGGTGAGCGCGGGCCGGGGCAGGATCCGGCTGCCCTTGCGGCCGGCCGTCTCGATCACGCCCCGGTCGCGCAGCAGCCGGTAGGCGGCGGCCACCGTGTTGGGGTTGACGCCGAGTTCGACGGCGAGGTCGCGCAGCGGGGGGAGCGGGGTTCCGGGCGCGAGCTGTCCGCTGCTCACGCCCTGTTCGATGTGGGCCGCGATTTCGCTGGCGCGTCGCCCTTTCAGCGGATAGTCTCCTAGCACAAACCAGATTATGCACTAGTACATAGGGGTTGTCATGTCGACCACGCCGACGAACACCGAGGGCACCGACTACGCCCGGACCCCACGCACCACCCCCACCCGCTACAAGGACCGCGCCACCTGGGAACGCGAGGCGATCCACGCCATCCTCGACGATGCCTACCTCTGCCACCTCGGTTTCGTCGTCGACGGCGCCCCGGTCGTCCTGCCCACGGTCTTCGCCCGGGTCGGCAGCCGGCTCTACGTCCACGGCTCCACCGGCAGCCGCCCGCTGCGCGGCGCCGCCGACGACCAGGGCCTCCAGGTGTGCCTCACGGTCACCCACGTCGACGCCCTGGTGCTGACCAAGTCCGCGTTCAACCACTCGGTGAACTTCCGCTCGGTGGTCGCCCACGGCACCGCGTACCAGGTCACCGACCCCGAGGAGCTGGACGTCGCGCTGGCCGCCATCGTCGACCAGGTCGTCCCCGGCCGCTCCGGCGAGATCCGCCCGGCCAACCCCAAGGAGCTCGCCGCCACCGCCGTGCTCCGGCTGGAGCTGGACGAGGTCTCGGCGAAGACCCGCTCGGACGGCGCCGCCGACGACCCGGCCGACGCCGACCTGCCGTACTGGTCCGGCACCGTCCCGGTCAGCACCGCCTACGGCGCCCCCGAGGCGCACGACCCGAACGTCCCGCTGCCCGCGCACATGCGCCGCTACCCCCGCTGAGGAAGGCCGTCCGATGCTGATCAGGTCCTGGGACCGAGGTGACGAGGAGGAGTGGCGCGCCTGGCTGGCCGAGGGCCGCGACTTCGGCCTGCTCGCCGCCAACGGCGGCCCCGACGAGGGCCCGGTGCTCGTCCCCACCCACTTCCTGCTGGACGAGGAGGGCGGCGAGATCCTGCTCCACCTCGCCACGCCCAACCCGCTGCTGACCGCCGTCCGCGCCGACCCGAACGTCACCCTGGCGGTCACCGACGGCTACGCCTTCGCGCCCGGCCACTGGCGCGGCGAGCCCGGCACGCCCACCAGCTACTACGCCTCGGTGCACTTCCACTGCACCGCCGAGGTGGTGGAGTCCGCCGAGGGCAAGGCGGAGATCCTCAACCGCCAGCTGGCGCACTTCCAGCCGGAGACCCCTGAGGTCCGGGTGGTCCCCGGCCGGACGGAGTTCGGCCGGCTGCTGCCCGGCCTGCGCGGGCTCCGACTGACGGTCCGCGAGGTGCGCGCCAAGTTCAAGTACGACGACAAGAAGCCGGCCGCCGAACAGCACGCGATCGCCGGGCGGCTCGCCGAGCGCGCGGACGCCCCGGCGCTCCGCCGGGACCAGGACGCCGCCGCCCGCACCCAACTGCTGCGGCGCCACCGCCGACGTCAGGAGCGGCTCCAGGAGCGGCGCACGGCCACCGCGCGCGCCGCCGACTGACCCCGTTTCACCCGATCGGTCCCCAACTCGGGCGGGTCGGCCGCCGCGCTGCTCGAATGTGAGACGAGTCCTGCCCAGCCGTCGGGGCGGGCCCGTCCACCCGGGGAGCGCGCGTGTCCACAGTCCATCACCAGCGGGCCTCCGGCGAGGCCCACCTCGGGCACGTGATCTTCATCTCGGCGGCCGCCGCGATGGGCGGCTTCCTGTTCGGCTACGACAGCGCCGTGATCAACGGCGCCGTGACGGGCATCCAGAAGCACTTCGCGGTGGGCCACGGCACCACCGCCTTCGTGGTGGCCATCGCGCTGCTCGGCTCGGCCGCCGGCGCGGTGGTCGCCGGCCGGCTGGCCGACCACTTCGGCCGGGTGCGCACCATGCTGCTGGCCGCCGTGCTGTTCGCGGCCAGCGGCATCGGCTCGATGTTCCCGCCGAACATCGAGGCCCTCGCGAGCTGGCGCGTGGTCGGCGGCGTCGCGATCGGCATCGCCTCGGTGATCGCGCCGACCTACATCGCCGAGGTCGCGCCGACCGCCTACCGCGGCCGGCTCGCCTCCTTCCAGCAGATGGCGATCGTGCTCGGCATCACCGTCTCGCAGCTCGCCAACTACGCGCTCAACCAGGCCGCCGGCGGCGAGTCCACCGGCCACCTCGGCGGCATCCAGGCCTGGCAGTGGATGCTCGGCGTCGAGACCATCCCGGCCCTGGTGTACGGGCTGATGGCGCTCTCCATCCCGGAGTCGCCGCGCTTCCTGATCGCCGACCACCGCGAGGAGCAGGCCCGCAAGGTGCTGGTCGAGGTCGAGGGCGAGGACGTCGACCTGGACGCCCGGGTCGCCGAGATCCGCGCGGTGCTGGAATCCGCCCACAAGCCCCGGCTCAAGGACCTGCTCGGCGGCCGCTTCGGCCTGCTGCCGATCGTCTGGATCGGCATCGGCGCCTCGGTGTTCCAGCAGTTCGTCGGCATCAACGTGATCTTCTACTACTCCTCCCTGCTCTGGCAGTCGGTCGGCATCAACGAGTCCAACTCGCTGCTGATCAGCCTCTCCACCTCCATCGTCAACGTGATCGGCACGGTGATCGCGATGGCCCTGGTGGACCGGATCGGCCGCAAGCCGCTGGCCCTGGCCGGCTCGATCGGCATGGCGGCCGCGCTGGGCACCGCCGCCTGGGCGTTCTCCTACCGGCACGGCACCGGCGACACCGCGACCCTGGACAACACCCACGCCACCGTCGCCCTGGTCGCCGCCCACGTGTTCGTGCTCTGCTTCGCCTTCTCCTGGGGCGTGGTGGTCTGGGTGCTGCTCGGCGAGATGTTCCCCAACCGGATCCGGGCGCTGGCCCTGTCGGTCGCGGCCTCGGCCCAGTGGATCGCCAACTGGGCGATCACGGTCAGCTTCCCGGACCTCGCCGACTGGAACCTCTCCGCGACGTACGTCATCTACGCGGCCTTCGCGCTGCTCTCCATCCCGTTCGTGGCCTTCTGCATCAAGGAGACCAAGGGCCGCGCCCTGGAGGAGATGGGCTGACCGGCCCCGCCCTCCCGCTCCCCGCCGCAGACGGCCCGACCCACCGAACGGCCCAGCCCCCGAACGGCCCGACCCACCGAGAGGAAGCCATGCCCGACCACGGCGGCCCCCGGCAGAACGTCAGCTTCCCGAGCAACGGCCGCACCGCGCACGGGTACCTGGCCCGCCCTCCGCAGGGCGTCGGACCGGGCCTGGTGGTGGTCCAGGAGTGGTGGGGGCTCACCTCGCACGTCGCGGACATGGCCCACCGCTTCGCCGCCGAGGGCTTCACCGTGCTGGCCCCCGACCTCTTCGGCGGCACCACCACCCACGACGGCGCCGAGGCGGCCCGGCTCAAGCGCGAACTCCCGGTCGAGCGGGCCGTCGAGGACCTCTCCGGCGCCGTCGGCCACCTGCTCGCGCTGGACGGCGTGGTCGGCGACGCGGTCGGCGCGGTCGGCTTCTGCATGGGCGGCGGCTTCGCCCTGATGCTGGCGGCCCGGGCCGGCGACGCCGTGGCCGCCGCGGTCCCCTTCTACGGCCTCCCGGCGGACCCCGACTTCGACTACCGCGGCCTGACCGCCCACGTCCTCGGCCACTTCGGCGAACTCGACGGCTCGATCCCGATGGCCGACGTGGACGAGGCAGCCACCCGGATCGGCGAGGCCACCGACGTCCGCCCCGAGATCCACTTCTACCCGGCCGGGCACGCCTTCATGAACGACGAGAACCCGCTGGGCACCTACGACGCCCTCCAGGCCCGGATCGCCTGGCGCCGTACCCTCACCTTCCTCTGGGGCCACCTGGGCTGACGCCCCGCCCCACCGCCCCGCCCCATCCGCCGCCGGCGCCCGCCCCCACCGGTTCGGGCGCGAAATCCGGATGACACCGGTACGAACTCCGACCATAGTCACCCGGGTGCCGACCCCACTCCCCCGCCGCCCCACCTGGGCGAGCCGCAACTTCCGCATCCAGACCGCCGCCACCGTGATCAGCGGCCTCGGCAACGCCGGCGCCCCCATCGCCACCGCCTTCGCCGTCCTCGGCAACGGCGGCGGCGCCACCGAGGTGGGCTACGTCACCGCCGCGCGGCTGCTGCCGACCGTGCTGTTCCTGCTGGTCGGCGGCACCCTCGCCGACCGGCTCCCGCGCCACCACGTGATGGTCGCCGCCAACCTGTTCAGCGGCGCCTCCCAGGCCGTGCTGGCCGCCCTGGTGCTGGCCGGGAACGTCCAGCTGTGGCAGCTGCTGGTGCTCTCCGCCGCCGGCGGCGCCGGCTACGCCCTCTACTCCCCCGCGGCCGGCGGCATGATCATGCAGGCCGTCCCCCAGGAGCACGCCGCCCGCGCCTTCGCGGTCTTCCGGATGGGCCTGAACGCCTCCCAGATCGGCGGCGCCGCCCTCGGCGGGGCGCTCACCGCCGCCGTCGGCCCCGGCTGGGTGCTGGCCCTGGACGCCCTCTGCTTCCTGGTCGCCGCCTCCCTGCGCTTCTTCCTGGAGCCCGAGTCCGCGCCCGCCCCCTCCGGCGGCGGCATGCTGCGCGACCTGCGCGAGGGCTGGCGGGAGTTCGCCTCCCGCCGCTGGCTGTGGGTGATCGTGCTGCAGTTCGCCGTCGTGGTGGCCTGCATCAACACCGTCGAGGCGGTGTACGGGCCGACGGTGGCCGACGAACGCCTGGGCGGCGCGGGCGCCTGGGGCCTGGCGATGTCCGCGTACGGCGTCGGCCTGGTCGTCACCGGCCTGCTGATGGCCCGTTGGCGCCCCCGCCGGATCCTGCTGGTCGGCAACTGGGGCGTGTTCCTGTTCGGCGCCCCGGCCCTCGCCCTGGCCGCCGGCGCCCCGCTGCCGCTGCTGATCGCCGCGATGTTCCTGTCCGGGGTCGGCGTCACGGTCTTCGGCGTCAACTGGATGGTCGTGCTCCAGCAGGAGATTCCGGAGGAGATGTTCTCCCGGGTCTCCGCGTACGACGAGCTCGGCTCCTACTCGCTGGCCCCGGTCGGCACCGCGCTGGCCGGCCCGGCCGCGGCCGCGCTCGGCCTGTCCGGCGCGCTGTGGGCCTGCGCGGCGCTGTGCCTGCTGCTGAGCGCCGTCGTCCTGATCGACCCGCAGATCCGCCGGCTCTCCCGCCGCGACCCGCGGGGAAGCACCCCGGACGCACCGGTGCCCGCCGGCGAACCCGCGCCCGCGCCGTGAGCGCCCTGTGCGCCCCGCGTGCGCCCGTCGGAAAGCAACCATCGGGGCCGACGGTTCGTCCGACCGGGTAGGAAGATCCATCCACTTGGGGGCCCACCGGTGCCGAAGCCACTGCTGTTCCTGGACGTCGACGGGGTGCTGAACCCGGTCTGCCCGCCTCCGGACGCCGGGTTCGACACCCACACCCTGCTCGGCTACGCCGTCCTGCTCTCCGCCGAGCACGGCGCCTGGCTGCGCGAACTCGCCGGGACGTACGAGCTGGTCTGGGCCACCACCTGGGAGGAGCACGCCAACACCCACATCGCCCCGGCGATCGGCCTGGACCCGCTCCCCTTCGTCCGCTTCACCGGGTACGTCCAGCAACCCGGCGACCCGCACGTCCCGTTGATGCAGCTGTTCTCCGCCCGCAAGTGGGCACCGCTGCTGCGCTACGCCGAGGGCCGCCCGTTCGCCTGGGTGGACGACGTCATCCCGTCCCGGCTGGTCCGCCGCTCGCTGTGGCGCCGGGACCGCCTGCTGCTGCCGATCGACCCCGGCCGGGGCCTGGAGCGCCGGCACGTCGACCGGCTGCTCGCCCGCCCGCCGCGCAGCCAGTCCCTGTCGGGATCACCGGTCAGGGGGTCGGCAGCCAGCTGACGTGCCCGGCGAGCAGCGCGTACCCGACGAAGGCCACCGTGTCGATCAGCGCGTGCGCCGCCACCAGCGGCATCACCCGCCCCCAGCGCCGGTACAGCAGGCAGAACACCGCCCCCATCACCATGTTGCCGACCAGCCCGCCGACCCCCTGGTACAGGTGGTACGAGCCGCGCAGCACCGAGCTGGCCACCACCGCCGCCGGCCAGGACCATCCCCGCTGCCCCAGCCGGCGCAGCAGGTAGCCGAGGACGACGACCTCCTCCAGGATCGCGTTCTGCCAGGCCGACAGCACCAGCACCGGCACCCGCCACCACACGTCCGGCAGTCCGGAGGGCGCCACCGTCAGGTTGTACCCGGCCGCCTGCGAGGCCAGGTACAGCACCAGCCCGGAGCCGCCGATCGCCGCCGCGACGGCCGCGCCCCGGCCCAGGTCGCGCAGCTTCTCCCGCAGGTCGAAGCCCAGCACCCGCAGCGAGGCGCCCTCGCGCACCAGCAGGTAGCCGACCAGCACCACCGGCATCAGCCCGCGTCCGATGTAGTACAGCTGCCAGACCAGGTCCAGCCAGGGCCGCCCGGGCGCGCGCGAGCCGTTCAGGGTGGCGACCTGCTGCCCGAGCTGGAGCGGTTCGGTGAGCGAGCCCGCGAAGCTGATCAGCGCGCTGATCCCGCTGGCCCCGAGCGAGAGGCCGAGGACGACCAGCAGTTCCACGCCGAGCAGGCGTCGGTCGGGCCGCACGGTCTCCGGCACGGTCGGGCGGGTCGTCACGGGTGCTCCAGCGGACGGACGGTCGCTCCGGTCGTCGGCCGACGACCGGAGCGATCATCCTGACACAGCGGCGGGCTCAGCCCACCGGCCAGGTGTGCACCGGTTCGCCGCCGCGCATGTGCTCGGCGTAGCGCCTGGTCATCGCGGCGAGCGCGGCCGGGCGGTCCATGCCGTACTGCTCGCGCAACCGGTGGAAGGTGGCGCTCTGCCAGGCGGCGCCGTTGGTGCGGCGCAGGCAGCGCTGCTCGATGATCCCCAGGTAGCGGTCCCGGTCGGCGGGCTCCACTCCCCACTCGTCCAGCCCCTGGTAGGCCATCGGGAGGAGCTCGTTGAGCACCAGGTCGACCGCCGACACCGTCTGCAGCCCGCCGCCGCGGCCGGCCCGGCCGGGGCGCGGCCACTGGAACACCGCGTCGATGCCGTACCGGGCGCCCTGGCGGAAGTTCTCGTCCGCCCGCTCGAACGGCAGCCGGGTCCAGACCGGCCGGGGCTGCTCGGCGAGCACCCGCACCAGCCCGTAGTAGAAGGCGGCGTTGGCCAGCGTGTCGGCCACCGTCGGCCCGGCCGGCAGCGCCCGGTTCTCCACCCGCAGGTGCGCGACCCCGCCGGAGACGTCGTACACCGGGCGGTTCCAGCGGTAGATGGTGCCGTTGTGCAGCCGCATCTCGGCGAGCCTGGGCGCGCCGCCGGAGGCCAGCACCTTGAGCGGGTCCTCGTCGTCGCAGATCGGCAGGAGCGCCGGGAAGTAGCGCAGGTTCTCCTCGAACAGGTCGTACGCCGAGTCCACCCAGCGCTCGCCGAACCAGGTGATCGGGCGCACGCCCTGGGCCTTGAGCTCCGCCGAACGGGTGTCACAGGCCTGCTGGAAGAGCACCGGCCGGGTCTCCCGCCACAGCTCCCGTCCGAACAGGAAGGGGGAGTTGGCGCCGAGCGCCAGCTGCGGCCCGCAGATCGCCTGGGCGGCGTTCCACACCGAGGAGAACCGCTCCGGGGTCACCTGGAGGTGCAGTTGCAGCGAGGTCGCGGCGGCCTCGGCGACCATCGTGATGGACTCCAGCTGGAGGTGCTCCACGCCCTCGATGTCCAGCGCGATGTCCTCCCCCCGGGCGGCCAGGATCTGGTCGCTGAGCAGGCTGTAGCGCTGGTTGTGGCTCATCGCGTCCAGCCCGGTGTGGTCGTTCTCCAGGGTCGGCAGGATGCCCACCATGACGATCCGGGCGCCGGCCTCGGCCGCCTGCCGGTCGGCGTACCGCAGCCCGGTGTCGATCTCCTCGCGCAGTTCCTCGAAGACGTGCCCGCAGAGCCGGTGCGGCACGATGTTGACCTCGATGTTGAACTGGCCCAGTTCGGTCTGGAAGTCGCTGGACCCGATCGCGCTCAGCACCTGGGCGTTGCGCATGACCGGCAGGCCCTGTTCGTCGGCCAGGTTGAGCTCGATCTCCAGCCCCATCACGGCCCGCGGCCGGTCGAAGCGGTCCTCGCGCAGCATCCGCCCGAGCGCGTCGAGGCAGGCCTGGAGCTTGAGCCGGTACTGCTGCCGGTCCGCCAGATCCGCCCGTGTCGCCACGACCTTCTCGCCCACGGTCCCCTCCTCCTGAGACACCCGGCCGGTCGACCGTGCCAGCATCATGCCCACCTCGAAGATCGATACCCGAATGCTTGTACTGGCTTGCATTGCAAGGCATCTGACGGGAATTCAGGTCATCTGCAGACTTGCCCGCCGCCACCGCCTGTGATAAACAGATCACCCTGCGCATTTGTTCGATGAAGCCGCTGAGTTCGCACTGCGCTCCGGCCGGTCCGCTCCCGCCCCGAGTCCCTCATCGACGGCGGAGACCGCGCCGGCGCCGCGATCCTGCACAACCGGACAAGGCCGGCCCCCGTCACCGTGGACGCGCCGAGCCGCGCCGGTATGCCGCACTCGCACGCCGATCTCGCTTGGAGAGGCGGACCCCGCCATGACCCTGCAGACCCCCCAGCCCCCACCGAGTGCCCTGCGCGCGGTCCTGGGCGCGCTCGACTCGGAGACCGCGCTGCGCCAGCCCGCCGCCGCCGCGCTGCGTCACCCGACCGGTCCACTGCTCCCCGCGCACCCGCTCGCGGTGCACGTCCTGGACGGCCCGCGCCCCGAGCTGCCCGCCGCCCGGCGCACCGGCTGGCGGTTCCTGATCAAGGACGGCCCCGACGTGGCCGCCGCCGCCGAGGTGGTGCAGAGCCCCGAGGGCCACACCTTCTCCCACTTCACCGCCGGCCCGTACCTCTCCTCCACCGTCCGGGCACTGCGCGAGGCCTGGCAGCTCGCCCAGGGCTCCCGCTCCCGCCGCCAGCCCCGGCTGCTCACCTTCCCCGGCCAGTACGCCACCGCGCTCTGGCTGCACAGCCCCGACGCCGGCCCGTCCACCGACCTGCTGATCCCGCTGGCCCCGGCCCCGCTCGGCGTCACCGCGCACCGCGCCTACCCGGCCGCCGAGCTGCTCCCGCTGCTCGCCCGCGCCCCGCTGGCCGGATCCCTGCTGCTCGGCTCCCCCTGAGGACGCGCACCGCACCGGCCGTCGGGCACCGCGCCCGGCGGCCCTTCGCCGCGCCCGCCCCGCCCGCCGCCCTCACCCGAACGGCCACTACCCGGACGGGCCATCCGCCATGGCCCTCTCGGGCCATGCCCCGACTGGCCCACTGGTGCGCGATTTCTCCCCGGCCCCACCTGAACGGGTGATCTCTGCCCCGGAGTTGTGGCGCATGTCACGAAATTGCTGCGCGCGCGTCCGCAGATGCCGACACTGGGAACCAGCGTGGAAGGACCCCCTGTCCTACCCACTTGAGTGCTGGCCAAACCTGGCCGGCACGCGGACAGGATCCGACCACCACGGCGGCCCCGGACGGCTCGACCTCCGGGAACCGCACCACGGGGAGGATCGCAGAGCGAAGCGAGGGTACGCGTATGTGCCAGCACCGTCCTGAGTGCCCGACGGCCGAGTCCGAGGACCGCGAAGCGGCCGAGCCGGTGGCCTGCCACCCGGAGCAGGGCTGGAGCCTGCTCTGCAACGGCGTCCTCCTGTTCGAGGACACCGGAGAACTGCTGCCCGACGGCCGGGTGATCGCCCCGCGCCGCCCGGTCGCCCACGCAGCCTGAGCCCACGCCGCCCCGCCGCCCCACCGCCCGCGCCGCCACGGCCCGAGCCCACGCGGTAACCCGTCCGACACCCGGACAGCACACAAGGGCAGGGCCCCGGCAGAAACGTTCTGCCGGGGCCCTGCCTCGTTCCTGCGCGGTCGATCAGACGCCGTACTCGTCCAGCGGCGGGCAGGAGCAGACCAGGTTGCGGTCGCCGTACGCGCCGTCGATCCGGCTCACCGGCGGCCAGTACTTGTCCGCCGGGTTCACGCCCGCCGGGAAGACCGCCTCCTGCCGCGAGTAGCCGTGCGCCCAGTCGCCGGCCAGCACGGCGGCGGTGTGCGGGGCGTTGCGCAGCGGGTTGTCGTCGGCCGCCCACTCGCCCGAGCCGACCTTGTCGATCTCGCCGCGGATCTCGATCATCGCGTCGCAGAACCGGTCGATCTCGTGCAGGTCCTCGGACTCGGTCGGCTCGATCATCAGCGTGCCGGCCACCGGGAAGGACATCGTCGGCGCGTGGAAGCCGTAGTCGATCAGGCGCTTGGCGATGTCGTCCACCGTCACGCCCGTCTCCTTGGTCAGCGGGCGCAGGTCGATGATGCACTCGTGCGCGACCAGCCCGCCCGGGCCGGTGTAGAGCACCGGGAAGTGCGGCGCGAGGCGCTTGGCGATGTAGTTGGCGTTCAGCACGGCGACCTGGGTCGCGTGCTTGAGGCCCTCGCCGCCCATCAGCCGGACGTACGCCCAGGAGATCGGCAGGATCGCCGCCGAGCCCCACGGCGCGGCCGAGATCGGGCCGACGCCGGTGGCCGGGCCGGCCTCCTCCTGGAGCGGGTGGTTCGGCAGGTACGGCGCCAGGTGGGCGCGCACCGCGACCGGGCCGACGCCCGGGCCGCCGCCGCCGTGCGGGATGCAGAAGGTCTTGTGCAGGTTCAGGTGCGAGACGTCCGCGCCGAACTTGCCCGGCTTGGCCAGGCCGACCAGGGCGTTCAGGTTGGCGCCGTCGACGTACACCTGGCCGCCGGCCTCGTGCACCAGGGCGCAGATGTCGGTGATCTGGGTCTCGTACACGCCGTGGGTCGACGGGTAGGTGACCATCAGCACCGACAGGTTGTCGCGGTGCTGCTCGATCTTGGCCTTGAGGTCCTCGACGTCCACGTCGCCGTCGACCAGGGTCTTCACCACGACCACGCGCATGCCGGCCATCACCGCGGAGGCGGCGTTGGTGCCGTGCGCCGAGGACGGGATCAGGCAGACGTCGCGCTGGGCGTCACCGTTGGCGTGGTGGTAGGCGCGGACGGCCAGCAGGCCGGCCAGCTCGCCCTGGGAGCCGGCGTTCGGCTGGATCGAGACGGCGTCGTAGCCGGTGACCTCGACGAGCTGCTGCTCCAGCTGGCGGATCAGGGTCAGGTAGCCCGCGGCCTGGTCGACCGGCGCGAAGGGGTGCAGCTGGCCGAACTCCGGCCAGGTCACCGCCTCCATCTCGGTGGTGGCGTTGAGCTTCATGGTGCAGGAGCCCAGCGGGATCATGCCGCGGTCCAGCGCGTAGTCCCGGTCCGACAGGCGGCGCAGGTAGCGCAGCATGGCGGTCTCCGAGCGGTGGCTGTGGAAGACCGGGTGGGTCAGGTACTCGTCCTCGCGCAGCAGCGCGGCCGGCAGCGCGTCGGCGGCCTCGGCGACCTCGACCGCGGGGACGCCGAACGCGGCCCAGACGCCGGCCAGGTGCTCGCGGGTGGTGGTCTCGTCGGCGGAGACCGAGATCCGGTCCTCGCCGTCCTGGAACACGTTGATGCCGTTGGCGCGGGCGGCGGCGGCGATCTCGGCGGCGCGGCCCGGGACGACGGCGGTGACGGTGTCGAAGAACTCGCCGTGCAGCAGCTCGACGCCGCCGGCCCGCAGGCCCTCGGCGAGGGCGGCGGCGTAGCGGTGGGTGCGGCGGGCGATGTCGGCCAGGCCGTCCGGGCCGTGGTAGACGGCGTACATCGAGGCCATCACGGCGAGCAGCACCTGGGCGGTGCAGATGTTGCTGGTGGCCTTCTCGCGGCGGATGTGCTGCTCGCGGGTCTGCAGGGCCAGGCGGTAGGCGCGGTTGCCGTCGGCGTCGACGGAGACGCCGACCAGGCGGCCGGGCAGCGAGCGGGCGTACTCGGCGCGCACCGAGAGGTAGCCGGCGTGCGGGCCGCCGAAGCCCATCGGGACGCCGAAGCGCTGCGAAGTGCCGCAGGCGATGTCGGCGCCCAGCGCGCCCGGGGACTTGAGCAGGGTCAGCGCCAGGAGGTCGGCGGCGACGGCGACGATCGCGCCCAGGCCGTGCGCCTGCTCGATCACCGCGGTGAGGTCGCGGACCACGCCGGTGGCGCCCGGGTACTGCAGCAGCACGCCGAAGACGCCGCGCTCGGCGATCTCGGCCGGGATGCCCTCGGACAGGTCGGCGACGACGACCTCGACGCCGGTCGGCACGGCGCGGGTGTTGATCACCGCGACGGTCTGCGGCAGGGTCTCGGCGTCGACCAGGAAGACGCCGCCCTTGACCTTGGTGACGCGGCGGGCCAGCGCCATCGCCTCGGCGGCCGCGGTGCCCTCGTCCAGCAGCGAGGAGCCGGAGGTGGGCAGACCGGTCAGGTCGGAGACCAGGGTCTGGAAGTTGAGCAGGGCCTCCAGGCGGCCCTGCGAGATCTCCGGCTGGTACGGGGTGTACGCGGTGTACCAGGCCGGGTTCTCCATGACGTTGCGCAGGATCACCGGCGGGGTGAAGGTGCCGTAGTAGCCCAGGCCGATCATCGGCTGGAGCACCTGGTTGCGGCCGGCCAGCTCGCGCAGCTCGGCGAGGACCTGCGCCTCGCTGCGGCCGGCGGGCAGGTCCAGGGCGGTGATGGAGCGGATCGCCTCGGGAACGGCGGTGGCGGCGAGCTCGTCCAGCGAGCCGTAGCCGACGGAGGCCAGCATCTTCTCCTGCGCGGCGGCGTCGGGGCCGATGTGGCGGTTCTCGAAGGGGCTGGCCAGCTCAAGCTCGGTGAGGGTCGAGGCGCTGGTGGGGCGTCCCGCGTTCGGCTGGGCGTTCATGGTGGTCGAGGCCTCCTGGTCACGGACCGGCGGGGGTACGCACGCCGGCCGGTCGCGCCGCTGCGGACAGCGGACCGACCTGGGCGGGCGGACCCGAAAGGCCTCCCCCTCTGTCATCGGGACCTGAGAGCTTCGCCCGCACGCCGCGCGATGGCGCGCCGTCGGCTTGCACCGTCGGTGAGGGTGGTGATCGTCGGCTCCCGCGCCGGCGGTCCTGCCCTGCTTTCCAGAGTGACCTATCCCGCACGGTACGGATGCCTGAGAGATTCCGGGGAGGAGTTGCTCCTTCGGCGCCCCGACCAGCGGTTTTCACTGTCGGGGACTCTCCCGAGCGGGCTCGGCGGTCGCGGCCCAGGGTACCAGCGGGAGGGCTTCCGATCACGGGTGCGTCCGGTCACTCCGGGTCTACGCGCGTCCCCCGGACGGCCCAGCGCGAAGCCCGTCCGGCGCACCCCGGTCGCGCGCGTCCGATTGATGGCTTTTGGTGTGAAGTGGCGGACGGGACGGGTGCTCCGGCCGCCTCACCTGCGGGAGTTCCGCAGGCGCAGCGCTTGGAGGAAAGAGTGCAGACCGACATCGACCCCAGGGACCTCATCGGCCACAAGGCGGTCGACCGCAACGGGGACAAGATCGGCACGGTGGACGAGGTGTACCTGGACGACGCCACCGGGCATCCGGAGTGGGCGGCCGTCCGCACCGGCATCTTCGGCCGGGACGCCTTCGTCCCGCTCACCACGAGCGAGTTCTCCGGCGAGGAGCTCCGGGTGCCGTACGACAAGTCGCTGGTGAAGGACTCGCCGGACTTCGGCGTGGGCCAGCACCTGTCGCCGGCCCAGGAGCTCCAGCTCTACCGCTACTACGGCCTCGACACCCCCGCGGACGGCCGTCCGGCCACCACGGAGCCCGCCCGGGACGACCGGCCGGACCTCGACTTCGGCACCACCACGGCCGCCGCGGCCGCCAAGCCGATCGCCTTCCACTCCCCCGACCCCGACCCCGACCCGGCCACGACCGCGACCGCGACCGCGACGGGCACGACCACCATGACCAGCACCGGCACGACCCACACCAGCACCGACACCGCCACGGAGGCCCACGTGCGGACCCTCAGCACCCCCGCACCGATCGCCAACGGCACCGTCCTCGCGCCGGCCGCCGCCCACGTGGCCGAGCCGAAGCCGCAGCCCGCCGCGACCACCCCGGCCGCGAACGGCACCGCCGCCTCCTCGGCCCCCAGCGGCCCGGTCGAGATCACCTGCCGCGAGGAGCGGCTGGACATCACCACCGAGTGGCACGTGCTGGGCACCGCGAAGCTGCGCAAGTACGTGACCAGCGAGCAGGTCGAGCGCCGCGTCCCGGTGGTCCGCGAGCGGGTCCGGGTGGAGCGGATGCCGGTCGGCGAGGCCGAGCTGGCCTCGCTGACCGAGAAGGAGATCGACGAGGCGGTCGAGGAGGTGACCCTCCGTGAGGAGCGGCCGGTGGTCCGCAAGTACCTCGCCCCGATCGAGCGGGTCCGCCTGGTGGTGGAGCGCTACACGGAGGAGGAGGTGGTCCGGGACGAGCTCCGCCGCGAGCACGTCGAGGTCCACGACGACACGGCCGCCACCGCACCGGCCGAGGCGGGCGAGGCGCTCGTCCACGCGGCCGACGGCCCCCGGCCCGCCGCCCTGCGCCCGCTGGCCTGACCTCCCCGATCTCCGCCCGTTCCACGAGGGCCCCGGACTCCGGTCCGGGGCCCTCGTGTTGCGCCGTAGTTCCCCACTTTGCCAAACCTTAACCACTCGATATTTGACATCATGAACTATCCACCCGCACAGTTACTTGAGTTCATTCACTATGTACGGGAGGAAGCAACCGTGAGTGAGGCACCACAGCCCACCACTGCGGCCGAGAAGCAGAGCAACGCCCGGGTCCTGCCGGCCCTCATCCTGGCGATGCTGTCCTTCAGCGTGGTGCAGACCGCGGTCGTCCCGATCCTGCCGTCGCTGGCCAAGGAACTGGACGTCTCCGGGTCGAACATCACCTGGCTGATGACCGCCAACCTGCTGTCCGCGGCCGTGCTGACTCCCCTGCTGGGCCGCTTCGGCGACCTCCGGGGCCGCAAGCCCATGCTGCTGATCTCGCTGGCCGGCCTGATCGCCGGTTCGGCGCTGGCCGTCTGCACCCACTCCTTCACCTGGCTGATCGTCGCCCGCGTCCTCCAGGGCGCCGGCGGTGGCGTGATGCCGCTGGCGATCAGCATCGTCCGTGACGAGCTGCCCAAGCAGAAGGTGACCGGCGGCGTCGCCGCCATCAGCGCCTCGATGGGCGTCGGCTCCGGCCTCGGCCTGGTCGCGACCGGCCTGCTGCTGGAGCACTGGAACTACAAGTCGATCTTCTGGATGGGCCTGGCCTTCGGCCTGCTCGCCATCGCCCTGGTCGCCTTCCGGGTCCCGACCGACCCGGTGACCGACAAGGAGGGCGGCGCCGACCCGCTCGGCGCGCTCACCCTGGCCGGCTGGCTCTCCGCCCTGCTGGTCGCGGTCAGCCAGGGCAACCACTGGGGCTGGACCTCCACCAAGACCCTCGGCCTGTTCGCCGTCGCCGCGGTGGTCGCCCTGATCTGGGGCGTCATCGAGACCAAGGTCGCCCACCCGCTGGTGGACCTCAAGATGATGGGCCGCCCGGCCGTCGCCTTCACCAACCTGGCCGGCCTGCTGATCGGCTTCGGCATGTACGGCTCGTTCATGGTCATCAGCAACTTCGCCCAGACCCCGGAGAAGCTGGCCCACTACGGCTTCACCGCGACCGTGCTGCACGCCGGCGTGATGCTGCTGCCGTCCGCGATCGGCTCGATGGTCGCCGCCCCGATCGGCGCCCTGATGATCGCCCGCCGCGGCCCGCGCCTGCCGCTGGTCCTCGGTGGCGTCCTCGGCGCGATCGCGATGGCCTACCTGGCCCTGCGGCACAGCGCCGAGGGCGACATCTACACCGCTTCCGCGATCTTCGGCCTCGGTATCGGTCTCGCCTTCGCCGCGATGCCCGCCTTCATCAACGGCGCCGTCCCGGTCGAGCAGAGCGGCATCGCCAACGGCATGAACTCCGTGCTGCGCACCGTCGGTGGCGCGATCGGCACCGCCGTGATGACCGCCATCCTGACCGGCGACACCATGAAGCTCCCGATCAAGATCCCGGTGCTGCTGCCCACCCTGGACGCCTACAAGCACGCGTTCTGGGTCACGGCCGTCGTCTGCGTCATCGCCGGCGTCGTCCCCTTCCTGATCCGCACCACCAAGCCGGCCGTCACCGTCGCCGGCGGCGCGGCCCGGCAGGACTCCAGCCCCGAGCTGGCCAAGACCGACGCCTGACGAGGCGTCCGGCCCGCGCGTTCAGGGACAGGACGCGCGGGCCCGGGCCTCCGCCCGGTCGCGAGGGCATCGCGACCGTCCGGGGCCCGGCACGGTATGCGGCTCCACCCGGTACTTCCTACCGGGTGGGGCCGTTCCGCGTTCCCGGGCCGCTACCGCGCCCGCCCGCCTCGGGCACCGTCCCTCAGCCCCCTACGCCTCAGCCCCGTCCGCGTCCGGCTCCTCCGGCTGCCGCAGCGGCAGCGGCCGGGCCGGCTCCAGCGCCGGATCGTCCACCGCGAAGGTCCGCACCCGGCCCGGCCCGCTCCACGGCGTCTCGAACCGCACCGTCACCCGCCCCACTCCGCTGCCCTGGACCCACCCCGGCCCCAGCTCGGCGTGCCGGACGTCCTGTCCGGGCATCCAGCGCCGCACCACGACCTCCTCCGGCTCCTCCTCGGCCACCGCCGCCTCGGCCACCTCGGCGTGCTCCGCCGCCTCCTCCCGCAGCGCCTGCGCGAAGAGGTCCTCCTGGGTGTAGTCGGCCAGTTGGGCCACGCCCACCCCGAGCAGCCGCACCCCGCCGGTGATGTCCACCTGCTCGGCGAGGCGCCGGGCCGTCGCCGTGATCACCGCAGCGTCGTCGGTGGGCCCGCCCAGGGTCTCCGAGCGGGTCAGCGTCGAGAAGTCGAACCGCCGCACCTTGAGCACCACCGTTCGGCCCGAGCGCCCGGCCGAGCGCAGCCGCCGGACGCAGCGCCCGGCGAGCGCCTCCACCTCCCGCAGCACCCGGTCCCGGTCAGCCAGGTCCACCTCGTAGGTGTCCTCCACCGAGACGGACTTGGCATCCTGGTCGGCCACCACCGGCCGGTCGTCCAGCCCTGTCGACATGTGGAAGATCCCGGTGCCGTGCGCCCGCCCGAGCAGCTGGACCAGCTCCGCCTCCCCCGCCTCCGCGAGGTCCGCCACCGTGCTCAACCCGGCCCGGCGCAGCACCTGCTCGGTGGCCGGCCCGATCCCGGGCAGCGCCCGGACCGGCATCGGGCCGAGCACGGCCCGCTCCTGCCCCGGCTCGACCAGCACCAGCCCGTCCGGCTTGGCCTGCTCGGAGGCGATCTTCGCCATCAGCTTGGAGCCCGCCGCCCCCACCGAACCGGTCAGCCCGGTGAGACGCTGGATGTCCGCCCTGAGGTCCTCCGCCAGGGCCAGCACCAGCCGCTCCCCGGTCTCGTGGTCCGCCTCCGACAGCACCGGGCCGTACGGACCGGCCATCAGGTCGACGAAGGCCTCGTCCAGGCTCAACGGCTGCACCAGCGGCGACAGTTGGCGCAGCAGTCCCATCACGATCTCGCTGTTCTGCCGGTACGCCTCGAACCGCCCGGACAGGAAGGCCGCGTTGGGGCACAGCCGCCGCGCCTGGGCCATCGGCATCGCCGAGTGCACCCCGAACCGCCGCGCCTCGTACGAGGCCGTGGAGACCACCCCGCGCCCGCCGAGCCCGCCGACGACCACCGGCTTCCCGCGCAGGCTCGGCTTGGCCGCCTGCTCCACCGCCGCGAAGAAGGCGTCCATGTCGAGGTGGATGATGCTCGGCAGAGATCGCACCCGCCGATCATCGCGCACGGGTCCGACAGTGCGTACGAACCCGGCCGAGGTCCCGGCCGACGCCCGGCGCCCGCCCACGCCCCCCTGCTACTGCTTCGCGGCCTCCGCCAGCGCCTTCGGGATGCCGTCCTCCTTGGGCCCGAGGAACGCCGGGTCCGGCCGCAGCCAGACGTTCACCGCCGCCTTGCCCGCCCCGGCGACCTCCCGCAGCCCGCCGTACAGCCAGGTGGTGTCGTGCAGTTCCGGCACGCCGACCGCGTACGAGCGGATCCCCGCCGCCTCGCACAGCGCCAGCGCCCGACGGACGTGGAAGTCCTGGCTGACCAGCACCGCGCGGTCCACCCCGAAGATCCGGTGCGCCCTGGTGCAGGAGTTCCAGGTGTCGAAGCCCGCGTAGTCCCGCACCACCCGGTCCCCGGGGACGCCGTGCTCGGTCAGGTAGCGGTACATCGCGTCCGGCTCGTCGTACTCGATCCGCCCGTTGTCCCCGGTCACCAGGATGGCCTTGACCTTGCCCTCCCGGTACAGGTCCAGCGCCGCCACCAGCCGGTGCTCCAGGTACGGCGACGGCTTGCCCTGGTCCAGCCCGGCGCCGAAGACCACCGCCACCGGAGCCGAGGGCGCGCTCTCCACCGTGCCCACCCGGTCACCCGCCCCGACCCACAGCCAGGCGCTGGGCGCCAGCGCGAGCGAGCAGAGCAGCGTCGTCGCCTGGAAGACCCTGCGCTGCGTACGGCGCTCCCGCAGCCGCGCCCGCACCCCGCCGGCCCGACGCCGCAGCAACTCCGATATCCCGGTGCCGACCTTCACGTGCCCCTCCCTCGATCGTTTCACCAGGCAACACGACGGGGCCGTGGGGGGGGGGGCGGGGGCCCCGACCCGCACCCCCCCCCCCAACAAAAAAAAAAACAAAACACACCCCACCACACAAAAAAAAAAAAAAAACAGGAAA